>NZ_JALFPR010000050.1:0-6730 GCF_022785585.1 Oliverpabstia sp.
GAAGTTTTTTCTGTCCAAAAGAGATATACCGCGCTTTCGTACTCAGATCCATAAAATCATCTGCAAGAACACCTTTGGATTTCAGGCGCTCATTTTTATCCCAGACGAAAAAGTTCCAGGTCTGACTATCCAGAAGCAATCGAGGTTCCGAAGGATTTTCCGCAAGCAGTTTTTTACCGTCTCTGCTTAAAAACTGCACAGCGCCATTGGCTTTTTCCACCCGAATCAGGATACGATCAGTCAGAAGCTGTACTTCAGAACGGGACTCTTTTGCGCCCCATATTACTGCGGTATCTGCCTGTGCTTTCCAGTTCGTATCCTGGATCGTGCCGGTGACACCTTTTACAAAGCTGATACGGATCGTCGACGGTGTGATCGGTGTCAGCCGAAGAAGTCCGGCTGCACTGGCGATCTCCAGATACTGCTTTGTCTTTTTCACCCATTTTACAGAAAAATTCCCTCTGGAATGTCCTTTGACCTGAAGATGACTCTCCGGTGGGAAGGTTCCATATGTATACGGGGATGGATTCACCAGTCCGTCGATGGCGGAAGATTTTAATTTTTTATCCGTTGATTTTTTTAACTGATTTCTGTTTTTGGGAATCAGTGCCTGATGTACTTCAAACGGTTTTGGAATTAGCACCGGTGTCTCTGTTCCGGCAATTTCCTGTTCCTTTTTCAACTGGATCTTTCGAGGACCCAGATAGCCTCTTGCCTGCCGTTCCCTGTCACCCTCTTCTCTTCGCTGCTGTTCGATCTCTTTCTGTGTGTGTACCGGTTTTGCGTATTCTTTCGCTTTTTGCAGACTTTCGGTCTGAAATTCCTGCATATGTTTTTCTTTCGGCACTTCGGTTCCTATAATGTCCGTAAGAGAATCCTGATACAGTACGGTCAGTTCATGGAGCGCACGGGTAGCGGCAACATACAACAGTTTGATATGCCCGTTATCCTGTGGATATTGTTCTTTTGTCGGATTCCACAGAAGTACCGCGTCAAATTCCAGCCCCTTGGTATACACCACCGGGAGAATCATGATTCCCTCTCCGAACTGACTGCGTTCCGGTGTGTAACTCATCAGATTCGGAGTATCTTGTAACAGATCCGACACCTCTTTGGCTTCCGTCTCATCGCGGCAGATTACAGCGATCGTTTCGTATCCGTTTTTTTGCCATTCCTGAATCTGGTTTGCTGCTGCATCTTTCATAGAAACTGTATCTGCACTGGCTTGCACCTTCACCTGCTTTCCGTGGCGAATGATCGGTTCCACCGGATAGATCGGGAAATCTCCATGCCGAAGGATCTCTGTGGCAAATTCTGAGATTTCCACCGTGTTTCGATAGCTTTTCCGAAGCAGTCCGAATGCATCGTATGTTCCCCGCAGGATCAGTCTGCGAAGTTCTTCCCAGTCATTTAACCCCTGTCCAAAATGGATATTCTGAGAAGTATCTCCCATAACAGTATAGGTGCATCCCCGCATACAGTAGTGCAGGCAGCGATATACCATCATACCAAAGTCCTGTGCTTCATCGATGACCACATGGCTTGCTTCCCTCACCGGATCGGTTTCCTTGATCCGTTTATAGATATATGCCATCGCCGCAAGGTCGTACACATCAAACGATGTATCTGGTATTTCGATAGGAATTCCCTCTTGCTGCTGTGCACGGAGAAAATCCTGATAAAAAGTTCGCACGGAACCATTCCATTTTCCGTTGCCAAAGTAAGTGCTGTATTTTTTGTCCAGTTTTTTCCGCTCTTTTTCTGTGAAAGAGATCACTTTTCCCGTGATCACATTTTCATAGCGGGCATACAGCATTTTATTCAGCATCAGGATCTTGCTTTCCATCGAAAGGAGCGGATTGTCACGCAGATACTCCCGGATCATCGCAGGACGCATCAGACGCACACCCGTTTTTTCCATCACGATCGCCTCCTGTGGAATCTCCTGATTTTCGTATGCCTGACAGTACGCTTCCAGTTTTTCGAACCAGGCAGTACTTCCTTTCTGTTCCTGCCAAGCCTCCTGAGATACCGGATGAACTCTGTATATTTTTCCATTCCATTCCTCATACAGAAGGCGGATAAACAGCTCTTCCATCGTCATCTGACGAATCCCGTATACATCCAGCTCCGGCAGAACACCGGTGATATAATTCAGCAAAATTTTATTGCTCCCGATAATATAAAAATCTTCCGGGCGGAAATCCTCTTTGTAATTATAAAGAATATAGGAAATCCGGTGCATCGCCACTGTGGTCTTTCCGGAACCCGCCACACCCTGAACAATCAGATTAGTCCTGGGGGAGCGACGGATCAGCAGATTCTGTTCTTTCTGAATGGTTGCAATGATCTCTCCAAGTACGTTTTTTTTGCTTTTGGCAAGGTATTTGGTCAGAAGTTCATCATTGGCTACCACATCCGAGTCAAAGTAGTCTTTCAACCGATCATTTTCAATCTCATACGTCCGTTTTCTTTCCAGATCGATCGTATGCGTCCCCTCGGAAAGAACGGTATACGAACAGGGACCAAGACCGCTTTCATAATAAACAGAAGCAATCGGTGCACGCCAGTCCAATACTAACGGCTGCGCATCATCCCCGGAGATTCCAACACGACCGATATAATACGCTTCTTTTTGTTGTTTTTCTTCTGCAAGAAAATCAATTCTGCCAAAATACGGTTTCTTTCTGGCTTTTTCCAGGCGCACCATATTCTGCTTATATTCTTTCAGACGCGCCGTAGCATTGTTCCAGAGTGTCAGACCTTCTTTATCTTTTGCATCGTAAACTTCCATCAGATCGGCAAGATCTTCATTTGCCTCCCGGATGGCTTTACGCGCCTGTACCAGATGTTCCTGGGCAACCCCGATCACATATGCCAGCTGGTGTTCTTCTGCTTCTCTGCTGATACCGGGAAGTTCTGCTGCATCCTTTTCCATTTTTTCTGCCATAGCTCTTCTCCATATTTTTATATTTTTTCACATACGACAGTGCCCATCCCCTGCAGATCTCTCGTATTTTCTGTATTACATTTACATTAGTGTGTTATTGCCTTTATTGAAACAGTGCTTTCATCTGATCCAGCGAATCCACACATGCGGTTAACATGTTCTTAAGTTCCGCGTCCGGTTTTGTCTGATCCGGTACCATGACAACCTGACAGCCTGCACGGTACGCACTGGTCACTCCGTTCGGTGAATCCTCTACCGCCATGCATGCAGACGGATCCAGTCCCAGCTGTTGGCAGGCATAGATATAAATATCCGGTGACGGTTTTCCACACTTGACCATATTTGCACAGATGATCCGGTCAAAGTACTCGTACAGTCCGATCTGTTTCAGATATC
This sequence comes from Oliverpabstia sp., assembly GCF_022785585.1. NCBI lineage: Bacteria > Bacillati > Bacillota > Clostridia > Lachnospirales > Lachnospiraceae > Oliverpabstia > Oliverpabstia sp. The sequence goes on from NZ_JALFPR010000050.1 coordinate 3,347, forward strand.
GTGCCGCGCGTTCCGTATCAGTTGCCGTAGCGATCGCACGCTGGATCTTCTTTTCTTTCAGATATTCAAGAAGTTCTACAGCTCCCGGTTTGATCTGGATTCCATCCCGTTCCAGATATTCTTCCATCAGCTGTTTCCGATATACACGAATCGCCGGATAGTCCAGATCGGGATCCTGAAACATTTCTTTCAGATGCTCCGGCGCATATGGCTGTCCCAGCGAACGCATGGAAAGTGCCTGCTCATCACTCATCGTATAACCAAAATGCGCCAGTGCCTGTGGCCAGCAGATCCGGTAATATTTTTCTGTGTCAATCAGTGTTCCATCCATATCAAAAATTACTGCCTGTATCATTCTTTATACTCCTTGTCTGTTCTTTTCCTGTAGTCGCAAATATACCAGTTTGCATCGACAATCGTTCTTATATTTTACTACAAACCTGCACGAAAAGGAATATGAAGATCGTTGATTTGACTGAGAAACCAGTGACTGCCAGTTTTTTCAGATACATCGCAGCATAAAAAGAACTCCTGCCAGCTCTGTCCGCCTGCAAGAGTTCTCGTGTTTTCAGACACGCTCTGGTATGAAGTTGTTAGTGACTGCATTTGTTATATTTTGATTTGCTGATTCCAAGAATCACACCGAGAAACGTATCGATTGCCGTGATGGTTCCCACCAGCTGTTCTCCGTAGGGAAGCCCCCAGATGCCAGCCAGTGCAAAATACAACGTTCCCAGAGCCGGCAGAAAATACATGGCGAGCCATTTTAATCGATCATAGGTTTTGTTACTCATATCGCATTCCCCGTTTCCTGATATGTCCCACCACATCTGTGAGACGATACCCAGCTATCTATCTGATTCACCATATGCGTGAAATGCGTTTTCTGTCACTCTTCTTACTTTGTAAGCGCAACTTTTTTGCGCTGTCCTCTTTCCGATGCTCTGCCGGTTATATCGGATGTTACCTCTGTTTTTTCTCGACTCCAAAGATAGCGATCAAAGAACACAGAAGCAGAAACATCGGATAAAACAGCCGTGGCATGATCTGGAAGGCGGAAATCTCGTATCCAAGTTCATGTGCCGCCGAGATGGCTACCAGCATCTGTGCACCGTAAGGGATGACTCCCTGGAAGATACAGGAAAAAGTATCCAGTAACGAAGCTGTTTTCTTCGGTGTCACGCAGTATTCCTGGGCCATTTCTTTTGCAATCGGATTCGCCATTACGATTGCAACAGTATTGTTGGCAGTTGCAATGTCCATCGCTCCGACCAGCAGTCCCATACCCAGCTGCCCTCCTCGTTTTCCCTTAAAGATCCGGTGGATCCAGCCGAGCAACGCATCAAATCCGCCATATTCCCGGATCAGCGCACACATGGCTGCAACAAGGATCGCCACCATACAGGTCTCAAACATACCCGAGACGCCGGAACCCATATTTGCCAGCAGATCGGTCGGTGTGGTATGTCCGCCAAGCAGCATGATCAGGGCACCGGAGGCAATGCCGGTTAGAAGTACCACAAATACATTGATACCGATGATTCCACCGATCAGAACCAGCACATAGGGAAGTACCTGCAGCAGATGGTACGACTGATCGACTCTTCCGTGAATCTCTGTCTGAAAAGACAGAATCAGGATCAGAGCCAGTGTGATCACCGCCGCCGGAAATGCGATCCAGAAGTTTTCCCGGAATTTATCTTTCATTTCGCAGCCCTGTCCGTTACAGGCTGCGATTGTTGTATCGGAAATAAAGGAAAGATTGTCCCCGAACATTGCACCCCCCATGACCGCTCCGACACAAAACGGAAGATCAAACCCGGATGCTGCAGATACCGCAACTGCGATCGGTGTCAGCAGGGTGATGGTTCCCACGGAGGTTCCCATTGCCACCGACACGAAACAGGCCACTACAAACAGCACTGCAACCGAAAACCGCGCCGGAATCAGCGCCAGCATAAAATAGGCCACACTCTCCGCACTGCTTCTTCCGACAACGCCGACAAAGCAGCCGGCGGTCAGAAAGATCAATAACATCGTAATGATATTCTTATCGCCCACACCCTGCGCCATCAGCTCCAGTTTTTTATCAAAATTTACTTTCCGATTCTGTACACACGCCACCAAAATCGCCGCCAGAAAAGCAACGACGATCGGCACGTTATAAAATCCCATCGGAATCTTTAACACATATTCAAACAAAATCCCAAGCCCCAGATACAATACCAGGAACACGCCGATAGGGAGTAACGCAATTCCATTTCCTTTTTTCATGTTTGTTTTTCCTTTTCTACTATCATTCATTTATTTTGATTTTGTAACTGTTCCATATTTTCACAAGTACCCGTTTTAATCCATTAGTTAATTTCACTTTAATGCTCATATGAAAAATCAGATTTTTCACATAGCTGGAAACGTAATTACTCTTTTACCATGTATATGGTACAGATTTTAGTCTTTTTATTTATATCAATATTCCGCGGCAATGATCTATTTCATGTTGTATGATCTGCGCGATCCAGCCGGAATACGTCTGTCGCTGCTGTTTGAAATTGACATCCTGATACTGCACTTCAATCTCCTGATACCGCATGCATTTTCTCACCCCTGCCAGAGAAAGACACCCTTCTTCCGTCTCATACGCTCCTGACTTTTTGATGATCTTCGGATTATACATCAGAACATTCATAAATCCCATGTGCACGGCAATGATATTTTTCCGTACCCCGATCATATTCGCCGCCATACCAACACACTCTTCTTCATGTGCCTTCAAAGTATCCAGCAGATCCATCCCTGTCTTCCGATCCGTCTCAGTTGCCGGCTCAGATGGCTGATTCAGGAAAAAGATATCTCTCATAATTGGTTTTACCATAATACGCCTCCATAATACAAAATGTCTCCCCATGGGACACATCACTTGCGTGAGAGGTGCGGGGAGTCCTGTTACAGATATAATACAATATTAATTAAAAAAAATCAATGGTACAAAATTTTCTTTAACGTTTCATATATTTCCTGAATCATGACGAACCTGGTCATGCCGATACCGTTGTAGAAACCGATGTAACAGAAAAACACCGCCGTGAAAATACAGTCAATCGCATATGCTTTCAGATAATCGATCGCTGCCAGGATCACTTTGGAATCGGAAGAAAGGATACCCGCCAGAAGATCTCCATGGAAAAAGCCGGATAAGAGGCAGGTATCTCAACCTGACATCTTATCCGGCTTTTGCTTCCAATGAATCCGGGATCCGTTTTTTTGAAATGATCCCAGATATGCAATGCAACAAATCACCCTCCGATGAACTATGAAACAGTATATAGCAAATCCTGTAAAAAAATCAAGAACAGGATAACACCAGAGGCACGATGTCTCCGC
>NZ_JALFPR010000079.1:0-6752 GCF_022785585.1 Oliverpabstia sp.
CCGAAGGTGATTTACGCGAGCAACGAGTCAAAGTCCGTGCTTGCACGGAACCTTGAGGAGTGCCGCGATAACGATAAAAACTCGCAAAGCGTGTTTTTATCGTTTAAATGCATTTTTGCTCGTAACTGTGAAGGTACTGAACAGTTACAACGAAAAAGCAAAAGAAAACGGGGACAGCAGCTGAAAATGATACTGTCTCCGTTTTTCTTTTATTATTTGATCAGTGCGGAAATTTCTCTGAATCTCGGATGCATGGATGTTTCCATCAGTTCAAAGAGAATTGCTTCGTAGCTGGTAACAACGGCGCCGGCCTGCGCCATCCGGCGGATAGCAGTCAGAAGATCAGAGGATTTTCGGGAAGAGACGCAGTCTGCAATCAGAAAAACCTCGTAACCCAGATGTAAAAGATCAAGTACGGTCTGTTCTACGCAAATATGCGCTTCTACTCCGCAGACGATTACCTGTTTTTTGTGGGAATCCTGAAGCGTCTTTCGGATAATCTCATCTCCGAGACAGCTGAATGTCCGTTTCTCCAGCCAGGAATCTGTCCCGGCTGCTTCAAAAAGAGAGGGGGCAGACATTCCCAGTCCTTTCGTGTACTGCTGGGTGATCAGAATGGGAATGTCCAGGAGACGGAGTCCTTTCAATAGCGTTTCTGTATGACGCAGAGTCTCTTCGCCGTTCTGTATGGCGGGAAGAAGACGTTCCTGTTCGTCGATGGCAAGGGCAATGGCATGTGGCAGCTTGATTTTCATAAAATATGTCCTCCAAAAGTTTACAGAGTAGGGATCATGCTTTTTAGGTTACTATAACATAAAAATACGGTGTTGCATATATTGAGAAAAAAGAAAGAGGTGGATAGCATGCGGTATGAGCAGCCGATTCCCTTTTACATGGCGTATCCATTCCTACTTCCTCTGGATCAGGAACAGGCACAGGAAAAGGATCTGCAGGTGATGAAGTCTTTTTACTCGCGCCGGGCAGCAAGAATACAGGAGAAGGCAGACCGGGAGTGTGACCGGATGGAATACGATGGCAGTATGATGTTTGATGAGTATCCGGACAAATTTATGATGGAACACCTTTGCAGGAAGATCGAACAGGAGGTGCTGAAAGAAGAGGAGGGGAATACGTCTGTACTTATAATAGAAGAGACCTGTCAGGGGGGACAGGGAAGCTGCGGAAACAGAAGAGAGGAAGAGGGACTCCGGGATCTGATCGGAGTGATCTTATTCAACGAGATGTTTCGCAGACGGAGCCGTCACAGAAGACAGAAAAGATTTTATTAACAGAACTTTAATACAAATATAAAATTTGGGTGTTGTGGTTTATAGTGAAAACCATTAGAATAAGAAGGTAAACAGGAAGGGAAAACCTGAAACTGTTTTCAGGAAAAACAAGTAGGAATCAGCGGCAAAGCCGCAGGAGAATATAGATGACAGAACTGAAGAAACTATTGAGCATTTATCTGGATCTTTATCTGCACCAGATTATTATAAGCGGAGCGAGAACAAAAGAAGGGGCGTCCAAGATACGGATTCGCCCCGTAATTATGAAGGACAAACTGTATTTTCAGTGTACAAGCACTGTGGGTACCAAGGAAATTCATGAAAATTATGAAAAAGAGCCTTTGCTGGAACATATAGAAGGCTGGATCACCGAAGATTTCCGGCAATTGCAGCTGGAAAGTGAACTGGGAAGTGTAAACGTACTCTCAAGTAAGAAGGGAAAACTCACAATTAAGGAAAAAAAGAAAAAAAAGGAAGGTAATCTTTGCGACAAACCGATCCGCATGGAAGCGTTGTCTCATAATCGGAAGAAGCGGTACATTCTGGAAGAGGGAAAACCGGTAGAATTTCTGATCGACCTGGGAGTTATGACTTCTGAGGGGAAGATTGTACACAGTCGTTATGACAAATTCCGACAGATCAATCGTTTTCTGGAGTTTATTGAGGATATCCTTCCCAAACTTACCAGAGACCGGGAAGTGACAATCCTGGATTTTGGATGTGGAAAGTTGTATCTTACGTTTGCGATGTATTATTATCTGCATGAACTGCAGCAGTACGATGTACGGATCGTCGGACTGGATCTGAAAGAGGATGTCATTGAAAAATGCAGCGTGCTGGCAAAAAAATACGGCTATGAGAAGCTGACTTTCTGTCAGGGGGATATTGCTTCTTATGAAGGTGTTGATCGGGTCGATATGGTGGTGACGCTTCATGCATGCGACACGGCTACGGATTATGCGCTGGCAAAAGCGGTTGCCTGGGGAGCTTCTGTGATCCTGTCGGTGCCTTGCTGTCAGCATGAACTGAACCGGCAGATTCACAATGAAGTGCTGGCTCCGGTTTTTTCCTACGGGGTGCTGAAAGAGAGAATCGCCGCGCTGATGACAGACGGTCTGCGGGCTCAGATGTTAGAACAGGCGGGATATGACACGCAGATTCTGGAATTTATTGATATGGAACATACGCCGAAGAATCTGCTGATCCGGGCAGTCCATACCGGGAAAAAGAAGGAAAATAAAGAACAGCTTCGTGCCTGTCTGGATGCGTTCGGACTGCATCCGACACTGGAACGGCTTCTGAAAGAAGGAGGTCGGGAAGCATGAAAAAGGGGTTATTAAAAGCGGGAGTACTGTTGCTGCTGTTTGCGGCAGCGCTGGGAGGAACAGCAGCACTCATCAATCGGGAAAAGATCGTGGGAACGAGACAGATGGAGGATGCAAGTCTTCCGATTCTGTATATGGAAGTTGCGGATACAAAGGTGAATCCGATGTATGGATATGCCGGTGAAATGGAAGAACAGTATATGCGCGACAGTCTGACACCACTTCCGACGGACAGAAGTCTGACGATGGCGATAGATCCGAAGAATGCATCGGTAAAGACGGTGAGCTACCGTGTATCGACGGCAGACGGAACGGAAGTTGTGGAGACAAGCAAGATCAGCAAGCTGAAGAAGAAGGACGGGGAGATCAGGGCAGAATTTCAGCTGGAAACACCGATCCTGATGAACCAGGAATACACGCTTCGGTTTGATGTGACACTGGATAACGGGGAAACGTATTATTATTACACCCGTCTGTTGCAGCGGGCAGGAACCAATATTTCAGAATATCTGGAATTTGCAGACAGCTTTTATCAGACATGTCTGGATTCCGAGAATGCATCCACGCTGGCGGCTTATCTGGAACCGGATGAGACACAGACCAACAGCACCTATGAGAATCTGAATATACATTCCAGCTTTGAACGGATCACCTGGGGAACCCTGGATATGAAGTTGGAAAAAAAGGCAGTGCCGGTGATCAAAGATATGAATGAGACCACCTGCAGTATCTATCTGACGTATGTGTTGTCAGATACTCCTGAGGATGAGACGACAGATTATTATAATGTGACCGATTTTTACCGAATGCGCTATGCACAGTCCCGCGTGATGCTTCTGGATTTTGACCGGAATACACAGGAGTTGTATGACGGAAAACATACGGAACTGACCAGCAAAGGGATCAATCTGGGAGTTGTGGCCAAAGATGTTCAGTATCAGTCTAATAAAAGTTCGGATATTGTGGCATTTGTTCAGGAAGGAGAGCTGTGGAGTTATAACCGCAGTGCCAATAAGACAACACAGATTTTCAGTTTCCGGGATGGTGATCTGGATGAGCGGGAGAACCTGCAGGAACATGGAGTTAAGATCGTCCGGGTGGAAGAATCCGGAGATATTGATTTTGTTGTATACGGCTATATGAACCGGGATGTACATGAAGGAGAAGTGGGGATCGCGGTTTACCATTACGGGGCAGAGCTGAATCAGGTGGAAGAAGAGCTCTTTATTCCGATGAAGAGTTCTTATGAATATCTGAAAGAAGACATGGAACTTCTGTCTTATGTGACCCGGGATGATATGCTGTATGTCATTCTGGAAGATGATCTGTACCAGATCGATATCAAGCAGAAGAGTTTTCAGATTGTAAAAGAAAAACTGATCAAAGACCGATATGTGGTCTCAAAGTCTCAGGCGAGCCTTGCCTGGATGGATCAGGAAGAGGAAAATGCATGCACACAGATCACGGTGATGAGCCTGGAGCAGGGAGATACCTATACGATCCAGGCACAGTCCGGACAGAAGATCAAGGCACTGGGATTTATGAATGAGGATCTGGTGTACGGAATTGCCAATGACAGTGATATTGTGACAGATAATGCGGGCAATACGGTATTTGCCATGAACACCGTCCGGATCGAACAGTTTGGCGGCGAAGTGGTCAAGGAACATCATGAGGATAATGTCTGGGTCAGCAATGTGAAACTGCAGGAAGGTCTGCTGGAACTGGAACGGGTACAGTGGGAGAACGGTGCATATGTGGCGATCAGCAGCGATCATATCATGAATAATCTTCAGATCAGGGAAGAGCAGATAACCCTGCGTCTGATCACTACAGAACGGAAAGCCACACAGATCGGTCTTGATTTCGAAAAGAGCGTGACCAGTAAGAATGTACTGTATCTGGCATCGAATCTGGAAGATCAGGAGACGTATAATATACTTTCTATGGAACTGACGAGAACGGATTCCAATATTTACTATGTATATGCCAAAGGTGTACTGGACAGTACCTGGAGCAGAGTCTGTGATGCCATTAACCGGGCAGACGGACAGATGGGTGTGGTACTGAACCGGCAGCAGCAGTATGTCTGGGAGCGAGGCAACCGCCAGGAAAGTTATCAGGCAAATCTGGATGAAGTGCCGGATGTGGTTCTGAGCGGAACTATTGATGAAAATACCCTGCAGCAGTCTCTGGGCGCGGATTATACGGTGATGAACCTTACCGGATGTTCTCTGGACAGTGTGCTGTATCAGGTCAGCAAAGGAAATCCGGTAATTGCAAAGGTATCTGATACGGTAAATGTGGTAATCATAGGATATAACAGCAAAAATACGATCCTGTACTATCCGGCAACCCAGGAACAGGGTTATTTCGGTATGCAGGACAGCACCAGCCTGTTTGAAAGCGCCGGTAACGTATTTGTCGGCTATATGGACAATCTTGGTGCGGCGAGCAAAAGCGAATAAAAGATATGAAAAACACTCCGCAGGATGGTTGACTGTTGAATGGTTACAATGATACAATAAATGCAATATGGGCAGTTTGCAGGTACGGGCAGGCTGCCTGAGAAAACATCAGAGAGGGAGGACTTTTGTTATGCAGCTTACAACTGTAAGAGAAATATACAAAAACCGGGAAACATTCCTGGACAAAGAGATTACTGTAGGGGGATGGGTACGAAGCGTACGTGACTCCAAAACATTTGGATTTATCGTTCTGCATGACGGAACATTTTTTGAGACCTTACAGGTGGTATACCACGATTCTATGGAGAACTTTGCAGAGATTTCCAGACTGAATGTCGGTGCGGCCATCATTGTAAAAGGAACACTGGTAGCAACACCACAGGCAAAACAGCCGTTTGAGATCCAGGCAACTGAGATCAGCGTAGAGGGAGCTTCAGCACCGGATTATCCGCTGCAGAAAAAACGCCACAGCATGGAATATCTGCGTACGGTTTCACACCTGCGTCCGAGAACCAATACGTTTCAGGCAGTATTCCGTGTGCGTTCTCTGATTGCCTATGCCATTCACAAGTTCTTCCAGGAGAGAGGATTTGTCTATGTGCATACACCACTGATCACAGGAAGTGACTGCGAAGGTGCCGGAGAGATGTTCCAGGTAACAACTATGGATCTGAACAACATTCCGAAGACGGAAGACGGAAAAGTAGATTTTTCCAAAGACTTCTTCAATAAACCGACCAACCTGACTGTAAGTGGACAGCTGAACGGTGAGACTTATGCACAGGCGTTCCGCAACATCTATACGTTCGGACCGACTTTCCGTGCAGAAAACTCCAATACTACCCGCCATGCAGCAGAATTCTGGATGATTGAGCCGGAGATCGCTTTTGCAGATCTGGACGATGATATGATTCTGGCGGAATCCATGCTCAAATACATTATACGTTACGTTCTGGAAAATGCACCGGAAGAGATGAACTTCTTCAACTCCTTCATCGACAAAGGACTGTTAGACCGTCTGAACAACGTGGCAAATTCTGAATTTGCCCGTGTGACTTATACAGAAGCCATCGATATTCTGACAAAGAACAACGATAAATTTGAATACAAAGTATCCTGGGGATGCGATCTGCAGACAGAGCATGAGCGTTATCTTACCGAACAGGTATATAAACGTCCGGTATTTGTCACTGACTATCCGAAAGATATCAAAGCGTTCTATATGAAACTGAACGATGACGGAAAGACCGTGGCAGCGGTTGACTGTCTGGTACCAGGTATCGGCGAGATCATCGGCGGAAGCCAGAGAGAGGATGATTACGACAAGCTGGCAGCCCGTATGGACGAGATGGGTCTGAACAAAGAAGACTACGGATTCTACATGGATCTGAGAAAATACGGAAGCACAAGACATGCCGGATTCGGTCTTGGATTCGAACGTTGCGTGATGTATCTGACAGGAATGGGTAACATCCGTGATGTCATCCCGTTCCCGAGAACAGTAAACAATTGTGATTTATAAGTAATTATGTAACTGTTCAGTACCTTCACAGTTACGAGCCAAAATGCATAAAAAATCACCTTCGGTGATGGCATTTTGGCTTGTATGTCTCGGGATTTTGACATATTCATGTCAAAACACCTCGCGGGACAGTGGCTACTGAATAGTT
>NZ_JALFPR010000098.1:0-19359 GCF_022785585.1 Oliverpabstia sp.
TTAGGAATTTTCGTCACAAACGAATCTACCAAAAATAAAGAATGCTCTCCCAATCCTATACTCATCTCTGTATTTTTTCCTGTCAAATATGATTTTATTTCATTTAAAATTGTTTTGCATTCACTCTCATCATAATCTACAACATTTATACCCAAATATGTATCTAAATCACTAGTACTGATTTTTATTAACGCATCAATGTAACCATCTGGTCTACTATTTCCTATTTTCTTTTCTATCTTTTGGGTAATTTCTGTGCCATTTAATTTTGCTAAATATGCATCTCTAATCGTGCTCCCACTCACTATCTCGTTTCCAATTCCAACATATTTTAAACTTCCTGAATATACTTCTTCTGCACTTCTCCATTCCGTCTCAACATTAGTTGTTTTTAATGCATCTTCGTCATCCGTACATTGTAATCTATATATCACACTTCCGATAACTCCAGCACATAATGTTATAATTAATACCCACTTCCAATGTCGCAAAATAGAATATATATATTCTCTTAATGTTGCCATTTTATCTTCCCACCTTCAACTTCGTAAACAATTTCGTATTCTTCGTCTTAACCAGCGTAATTACATTTGCCTCCCAGTATGTCAGCAGTGTACTGTTCCATTTCAGAGGGAGTACCATGAGTTTCATATAGCTGGATCTTGGTTTTGCCAGTTTGAGCATCTGTTTCAGACGTGGATTTTTCATCATCTGTTTGATTTCTTTTCTCTTTTCACTGGCGCTCATCTCGCACTTCGGGTTTGTGATGTTTTCTACACAGCCGATAAATCGTTCCACGTAACGACGTGCGATCATTTCCATGCTGTTTTCATCCATGACTTTCCATTCTTTATACAGATTTACCATCCAGCCGTGTTCTTCTTCGCGTTTCTCATACATTCCCGGACGGTATGCAGTTGTCTCGGATTCTGATCTGGCACGCAGAAAATGATAATACTGTTTGGATGTTACAGTAACCCGCTCTACATTTCTTACGATACTTACGTTAAATGGGAAATCGTCCCAGAACGTGGTCGGAAAGCGTAAGTTGTTTTCCACAATATATTTAGACTCATACAATTTATTCCACGGAGTATACAACAGGTTTTTATCAAACAATTTGTATGCATTTTTGCGGAATGCTTCTTTGTTGGGATATACAGCATCTTCCACTACATAGTTATCTGTCAGATATTTATCTTTTTCGTAATAAGTGTCAATATAGAATCCCGCAACAACCAGCTGTGCCTGATCCCTTTTTGCCAGATTGTACATATCTTCCAGCATCGTAGGTTCTGCCCAGTCATCGGAATCCAGGAAATACATATACTCACCTTTTGCCATATCGACAGCCAGGTTTCTGGCACTTGGTGCTCCACCATTTTCTTTGTGGATTACGTGAATTCTGTCGTCTTTTGCAGCATACGCATCACAGATCTCACCGCTTCGATCCGGCGTTCCGTCATCTACGATCAGGAACTCCCACTCTTTCATGGTCTGCGCCTGAATACTCTCAATAGCCTTTCCTACATATTCTTCTACCTTATAAACTGGCATAATAATGCTTACTTTTATCTCTGACATGCTCTATTCCTCTTCTTCAAATTCATCAAATGTTATTTTATTTCCTGTATCAAACGCTTCCGTACTATCCGCCTTCAGAAAAACAATCGCCGTCTGGAACAGCAGCTGAATATCTTTCCAGATAGAATAATGTTCGATATACAGCAGATCCATCATCAGTTTGTCTTTCGGTGTTGTGTTGTATTTTCCTGCGATCTGAGCATAACCGGTGAGTCCGGCTTTTACACGCAGACGGTATTTGAATTCCGGGAGATCTTCGGTATATGCTGTTACATTTTCCATCATCTCCGGGCGCGGACCTACAAAGCTCATATCTCCTTTTAAAATGTTCAGAAGCTGCGGAAGTTCATCCATACGGATCTTACGAAGGATCTTTCCCGGCGGCGTGATACGGTCATCATCTTTGGTGACTGAACGATTTTCCACGTTTTCTTTCATCGTTCTGAACTTGTATACTTCGAACACCCGACCATTCAAGGTTGCTCTTTTTTGTTTAAATAAAATGGAACCGTGATCGTATGATTTGATTGCGATCGCGCTGACGATCCAGATTGGTGAACTTACGATTCCCATAAGAATGACCAGCACCAGATCCAGTGTACGTTTCAGAAATCTCTGTTCCAGAGATAATGACTTTACATTATAGTTAAATACGCTGATATCATCCAGCAGATAGTTTTCTGCGTTGCTCTCCACCACATCAGCAATTTCCGGAGTGTAGTAAATATTTTTCTTATTTTCATAACAGTAATTAATGATGTTTTCTCTCTCCACCGCCGGGATCTCACACAAAAATACTGCATGCGTTTCATCAATAAACTGATACAGCGTTTTCTTTTTATAATGAACTACATGTTCTACTTTATACTGTTTTTTGTACTTATTGATTCCGCACATCACACGACGTACGCCGTCTTCTGTGGATGCGATAATGCAACATGGTTCCGGATCATGTGCATAAAAATACAATGCATTTCCGGCATAGGTATACAATATGATCACGGCAATCTGCACCACGATAGTAAGTAATAACCATTCGATACTGGTCAGGCGGAACGCTCCGATATCCGGGGTAATGGTATTCATGATCATTAATTCCAGATAGGTGACAATATCTGTGAAAATAACTGCCAGAACCAGTGAATAGATAATCGGTTTACTTTTTCTCCGCCCGATGTCATAGGTTCCATAGATACGCAGGAATAATGCCCCTACGATCGTAAACGTTAAGATAGTACTTCCCATCGTTCTGGACAAAACCAACAACGGTCTGTTCTCGAATGACATGATCCAGAAAAAAAGTGCCATGAGAATCAGATATAAGGTCAGCTTCATGATCAAGAGCAAACTTTTATCCAGTTTTTTCAGAATTTTTTTTATCATTTGTCTCTCCCTTAGAATAACTCTATAGTATTATTATGTTGTATATTTTCTATATTTCAAAAATAATACTCTATTTGATAAATTATACCATATTCCCCACTTTATTACCACCCGGGAATTATACCTAACTATAGTCTTCAGCTTTCATTTCTTCGTATAACTCTCACTATGCATTCTCCCCTATATTAGACGTTTCCAGTCTCATTTCAGGTTTAAAAATAATAAAATAAAAATACCAATAGTTTGTTGATCATTGTATTGGATATTAATCGATAAACCAAAATAAGAATCCCACTCCTTCCAATTTCACTCATATTTTCCAAAAATCCGCCAATACTAACACCAGAACTTTAATTTCATCTAAAACCAGGTTTAGCACATCATATTTATACGGATAAGGAGAAAGTCTATGAAAGCAACAGGTATTGTACGAAGAATCGATGATCTCGGGCGGGTGGTGATTCCGAAGGAGATACGGCGGACGTTGAAGATACGGGAATCAGAGCCTCTGGAGATTTTTACGGATCGGAACGGGGAGATTATTCTGAAGAAATATTCGCCGATCGGGGAGTTTTCGAGCGGGGCGCAGCAGCTGGCGGATGCGGCGGCGAAGACGTGCGGGAAGTTGTTTTGTATCTGTGATCAGGAGCAGGTGGTGGCCGCGGCCGGGCCGGAGAATAAGAAGTATCAGGGGAAATCTCTCAGTAAAGCGATGGAGCAGCGACTCTTTGACCGGGATTTTATCCCGGAAAATAACGCTTATTATCCGGTGACAGACGATGATGCGCACACGGAACAGGCGCTGGTTCCTGTGACACGGGACGGGGATCCGGTCGGGGCCGTGTGTTTTCTTGGCATGAAGCGCACGGATCCGATTTCCGAAGCGGATGCAAAGGTAGCAGAAATGATAGCCCGATATCTGACCTTCACTATGAACAATTGATGATATACAATGTAACAACAAGGCGGAACACCAGCATCTTTTGCCGGCGTTCCGCCTCATTTTATTTCTGCTCATAATATTCTTCCAGTGTCAGCCCTGTAAGTGTCAGATACAACGCCAGCGACCGGGTTACATACCGGATATGCCAGGGCTCCCATCCATATCCGGTTATATGCTCTTTCCCTTTCGGATAGCGCAGGATGAAGCCATATAAGGGTGCACACCGTTTCAGCCACCGGCCTTCCCGGGTTTCTCCGAAACGCTCATCCAGTTGATAGTCAACCGCCTGGCAGGAAACATCCAGTGCCAGACCCGTCTGATGCTCACTGGCTCCCGGCGGTGCTATCCAATGTACAGAACCTTCGTTTCCTTTCGGCTGTTCCCGCCGTTTCTTCTGATAGAGTTCTTCCTGTCTTTCGTAGCTTCGGTAGCCGGATACTCCGCACAGATAGATTCCTTCCTCTTTTCCTCTCGCAAAAAGCGCCTCCACTCCCTTCGCCGCACTGACTGCAAGTAATCTTTTCCTGTCCCCGACAGGTGCATCAAAGATGATTTCCGGCTCAACTAAGGTCTGTGGTATCGCTTTTCGCGGTAAGCGGTGTGTACGGTTTACCAGAATCGTGGCATCCATCTTTTCCCCTCCTTTGTTTCGTTGCTATGAAACTACCTGCATTCTATGCAGCCGGAAGCCGGATTATGAACAGGAAAGCAATCTCCTGTAAGCGAAAAAAGAGAGCGCAGACACGTTTCCCGTATCCTGCACTCTCTGTTCTTATTTTTCTCTAATTCACCTGATACACATCTGCATATTTCATACCAAAGCTCAATGCCTGGCTGTGGCTTCCCATGAAGATATCCACATGTCCGTATGCGGTTCCTCTGTCTTCTACGGTATAGATCTGACCGTTGATGGAAAGTTTGGTTCCGAATGGAACTCCCGCCATCGCGATAGTACGTCCCGGTGTCGGAGTGGTTCCGCTGGCTGTACCGCCGCCGGACCATTTTCCGCAACAGATGGAACAGCTGCAATATGCTGTCAGTTTGAATCTTCCCAGGTATTTGCCCTGTGAAGTATCGATGGTATCGTCGGAGCTGTCTGTTGTAGTTGTTGAAGTTGTTGTATTCGCAGCAGTATTACTTGTCGTTGTAGTCGTTGTTGTACTGCTGTTTGATTTTTTCTGTGTCGCTGACGCTGCCTGCTGCGCTGCTTTCTGCTGTGCTGCCTTTTGTGCTGCTGCATCTTCTGCCGCTTTTTTCTCTGCTGCTTCTTTTGCTGCCGCTTCCTGTGCTGCTTTCTCAGCTGCTGCCTGTGCCGCCTGCTGTGCTGCTAATCTGGCTGCTGCTTCTTCCTCTTTTGCCTGACGAAGAAGGTCGTTGATCGCATCTTCCTGACTGCTGATCTTGGTCAACAGATCATTCTCTGCTGTCTGCTGACTCTGAATATCTTCCTGATATTCACGAATCTGCTGGTAAGTTGCCTCCACCAGTTCTTCTACTGCTGCCTGCTTGTCCGCGCTCTCCTGCTGAAGAGCCACAATCTCTTCTTTTTCCTGTGCCACCTGTTCCTCTTTGGTCTGGATGGCTTCTTTTGTTTCTCTGTATGTATCCAGCATGTCTCTGTCATACTTTGACATCTGGGAAATGTTCTCAGCCTGGTTTAAGAAATCAGAAATACTTCCTGATTCGAACAGCAGGTTCATATAATTGCTGGCTGAGTTTTCGTACATATAGCGGATACGGAGTTTCATCGCTTCATACTGCTGCGCTTCATCCGCTTTCGCATCTTCAAGGTCACTTTGCAGCTGTGTCAGTTCTTCCTGCTTCGCATCGTAATCGTTCTGCAGTTTTTCCAGACTGCTGCGAAGATCGTCCAACTGAGTGTTCAGATCTGCAAGATATGTTTCGGATTCACCTTTTTTTGATTCCAGTTCCTGAATCTTTTCCTGGGTCTGTTGCAGGGAAGACTGATTCGCCTGCTGCTGTGCCTTCGCATCGGAGATCTTCTCCTGCGTGGTAGCAGCTCCACCCTGTACCGCACTTCCCACGATAAGACATGCGGAAAGTACCAGGCTTATGATTCTTTTTCTTCTCATATTAATTCCTCTCACTTTCTCAGGCAAGAGTCATTATAGCATGATTTTGTAGCATTGTGAAGTAGTTTTTTAACATCTCGTAATATTTGCGTAATAATTAGTGGAGTTTTGGCGAATTTCCGCATTAAAGTGCGGATTATGTCAACTTTTTAGCCGCCAGCCGCTCCAGTATTTATTCTTCAGAACTCCGTTCACAAGTTTTCCCCAACCGAGTGCATACTGATCCACACAGACCAGGATCCAACCTTTCTCTCTGGTCGCTTCCCCCGGTTCCAAAAGCAGGGTTTCTCCACGCAGATATCGTCCGATCCGTTCATCCTCCGGTGAAAGGGATACGCTTCCCGCATAGTCGGAAGCCTTCAGCGTCATCGCCAGCTGCTGGGATGGTTCAAAACGGTTTTTCTTCAGATCTCCCAGGTACAGTCCGTTTCTTAAGAAATGGATACCGTTCAACTTTACCGGAAGCTCCGGTACCAGGTAGACTTTCTCTCCCTTGATCTGTACCCGCTCCCAGTCCGGTTTCCACTGACAGTCCCTGAAGAATTCTTCCAGAACTGCTTTATTTTTCTTATCCATCCGCGTCGGCGGTTCCAGTCTGATCCTTGTCTCGGGCGCATCCTCGGACTTTTTCAGCAGGGCCAGAAAATGCCCCTCTCCTTTCATCTTATGCGGCCAGATCCGCACACAGCGGCGCAGTTCCTCTCTTCCATCACCCCACGCAGGGTTACCCTCAGAGAATCCTTCATATCCTTCGATGGGAATCAGTTCCATCTCCGGACACTGCTCCAGGATCCAGGAGATACTTCCCTCGTTTTCTACCGGAGCAAAGGTACAGGTGGAATACAGCAGTTTTCCACCCGGGCGCAGCATCCGCACACCATTTTTCAGAATATCTTTCTGCAGTTTTGCAAAGTACTCCGGGCGTTCTTCCTCCCAGGTTTTGATCACCGCCGGATCTTTGCGGAACATCCCCTCCCCGGAGCACGGTGCATCGATCAGCACTTTATCAAAAAATCCTTCAAACCGCTCTGCCAGGTTCTGTGGTACTTCGTTGGTCACAAAGGCGTTGGATATGCCAAATACTTCCAGATTCTTTAACAGTGCTTTGGCCCTGGAATTACTGATATCATTTGCCACCAGCACACCTTTTCCCTGAAGCGCTGCGCCGAGAGCCGTTGCCTTTCCTCCCGGTGCTGCACACAGATCCAGAACTCTCTCCCCCGGTTCCACCGGAAACCTCGCCGCCGGAGTCATGGCGCTTGGCTCCTGCAGATAATAAAGACCGGCACTGTAATATGGATGTCTGGCCGGCTGATCTTCTTCTTTATAAAAATACCCGGTCTTTGTCCACGGAATCGGATCCAGAGAAAAACCGGAGCCTTCCGCCAGTTCCTCTTCCGTGATCTTCATCGGATTAATCCGAAGTCCGTACTGTCTGGGGTTATCATAACTTTCGATATACGATTCGTATTCATCCCCCAGCATCTCTTGCATTCTCTTTTCAAAGCTTTCCGGCAGTTCCACTCTCATCACACACCTGTCTCCTCTTTTTCTTCCTCTTCCGCCATTCTCCCACGGATATTTTTCTACGCTCCACTATAGCAAGACTCTGGCATTTTGTAAAGAAAAAGCGGTGGCCCCCAGCCACCGCTTTTATCTCGTTTTTGCGTCACCCCATATATATGACAATCCGGTTACGCATTGTCTGCAACGGCATCTTCTGCCATTACTTCCTCGTATTTCTCCAAAATCAGACTCTGGATCTTTTCTCTTGTGTTGGAATTGATCGGATGTGCAATATCGCGATACTCTCCATCGGAAGCCTTACGGCTTGGCATAGCGATAAACAGTCCTTTCTCTCCCTCGATTACTTTAATATCATGTACAACAAATTCATCATCAATTGTTATGGAAACAACTGCTTTCATCTTACCTTCTTTTGTCACTTTGCGCACTCTTACGTCTGTAATCTCCATAGCACATGCCCCTTTCATATGTCGTTCTCCTTCCGAACAGTTATAGCCGCTGATTAGTTATTTCTCCGCGAACCACCAGACAGCCGCTCTGTTATTACAGCGCATAGCGCTCGTTCTTTTCCACGACAACTTTTATTTCGCCTTCTCCGCAATAGTAAGAATTGGCCCGGATGGTATCCCGGCTTTCTACGATGCAGTTTTCGATATGGGTATTATCACCCAGATATACGTCGTTCAGAATGATAGAATTCTTGATAACGCAGTTATTTCCCACATATACTTTCTTAAACAGAACAGAATTCTCCACCTGCCCGTTGATGATACAGCCGCTGGATACCAGGCTGTTCTTTACCAGACATCCCGGATTATATTTTGCCGGCGGAAGATCGTCGATCTTGGAGTTGATTCCCGGATACTGACGGAAGAAATAATCTCTCACTTCCGGTTTTAAGAAATCCATATTGGTCTTGTAATAAGCCTCAACGGTAGAGATGTTGTTCCAGTAATCCTGGATCTTATATCCATAGATCCTCTTCAGATTCTTATAGCGGATCAGGATATCTTTTACAAAATCATGTCTTCCTTCCTGTGCGCAGCGCTCGATCATCTCGATCAGCTGGCGGCGCCGGATCACATAGATTCCTGTAGAGATCGTATGATAATCGGACAACATCGGTTTCTCTTCGAATTCTTCGATCCGGTAGTCTTCATTCATGCGAAGCACACCAAATCTGGTCACATCCTCATTGGCATCCACATCCTTGCACACAATAGTCACATCGGCACGTTTTGCGATATGGTATTCCAGAACTTTGTTATAATCCAGTTTATATACACAATCACCGGATGCGATGACCACATAGGGTTCATGGCTTCTCTTCAGAAAATCCAGGTTCTGATAAATCGCATCTGCGGTTCCCTGATACCAGAAACTGTTATCCGGAGTGATCGTCGGTGTAAACACAAACAAACCTCCCTGCTTTCTTCCGAAATTCCACCATTTGGAAGAGCTCAGATGCTCATTCAACGATCTTGCGTTGTACTGTGTCAGGACTGCAACTTTCGCAATATGAGAATTGGTCATATTACTCAGTGCAAAGTCGATGCTCCGATAGCTTCCCGCTACCGGCATCGCTGCGATGGCACGTCTGTTGGACAGTTCTCTCATCCTGTTGTTATTACCGCCTGCCAGAATAATTCCTAATGCTCTCATATTACTCACCGTCCTTCTTTACAATTGCTCCGCCGCTTACAAGCTCTCCGTCCGGATAATCCTCCACTGTGGTCTCACCGCTGATAGCTGTGTTCTTTCCAATCTTCACGCCTGACGGAATAACAGAATTTTCTGCGATTGTGACAAGGCCGAATCCATAGACAGCCGGTTTCAGAACATTCGGAGCTTCCTCGCCCACACCTGTGACAACATTTTCTCCGATATCCACACTCTCTGCGATAATGGACTTGTCAATCTGGCTTCCGGCGCCGATGCGTGTATGTTTCATAATAATGGAATTCCGCACCACAGCTCCCTTTTCAATCGTTACATCCGCACCGATGACGCAATTATGCACTTCACCATAAATCTCCGCACCTTCACCGATGATGCTTCTTTCAACAACGGATTCCCCGGATATGTACTGTGGACGGATGATATCACCTTTGGTATAGATTTTCCAGAATTCTTCATACAGGTTAAATTCCGGAATGATATCGATCAGTTCCATATTTGCTTCCCAATAAGACCCCAGTGTTCCTACGTCTTTCCAGTATCCGTTGAATTCATAGGCAAACAGTCTCTTTCCATTATCTCTGCAGTATGGCAGGATATGTTTACCGAAGTCACAGTTTGGCTGATCTTTCAGTGCCATCAGAGACTCTTTGAGTGTCTTCCAGGAGAAAATATAAATTCCCATGGATGCCAGATTACTTCTTGGATGTTCCGGTTTTTCTTCAAACTCGGTAATACGTCCCCCGCCGTCAGTGATCATAACACCGAAACGGCTTGCCTCTTCGATCGGCACCGGCATACAGGCAATGGTCACATCTGCCTTATTTGCCTTATGATAATCAAGCATCACTTCGTAATCCATCTTGTAAATATGGTCACCGGAGAGAATCAGAACGTAGTCCGGATTATAGGTCTCCATGTATGCCATATTCTGAAAAATTGCGTTTGCTGTTCCGGTATACCAGTCGCTGTTACCATTTTTTTCGTAGGGGGGAAGCACGGTAACACCGCCCACATTCCGGTCCAGATCCCACGGAATACCGATTCCGATATGGGTATTCAGACGCAGCGGCTGATACTGGGTCAGAACACCCACGGTATCAATGCCTGAATTAATACAGTTACTCAACGGAAAATCGATAATCCGATATTTTCCTCCAAATGCCACCGCCGGTTTGGCAACTTTCTCGGTAAGTACGCCGAGTCGGCTTCCCTGGCCTCCGGCCAACAGCATTGCAATCATTTCTTTCTTGATCATGCAATCACCTCTTGTCATATATAGTAAAAAGATTATATCACACTTATCAGATTTAGTGAACATTTTTTACATATTTTTATCAAATCTTTTCGTATTTTTATGACATTTATACAACATTTCTTCTCCCTTTCGCCATTTTCTTCTATATCTATTGGTTTTTTTTCTCATCCTTAAAAAAATCTTTCCATTTTCCCCTTTTCCGTCTATAATAAATGTTGTTACAAAATGTCTTTTGTACCCGACTGATGCCTGCAAATCGCCCGCTGAAAGCAGCTTTCGCAATCTTTCCGACCCCGGGAAGCCGGCATCATAAATATGATACAAACGTCTGTAAGAAAGGGAGAACTCCTATGTATACCATTGATTTTACAAAACCTGTTCACATACATTTTATCGGCATCGGCGGTATCAGCATGAGCGGCCTTGCCGAGATTCTTTTAAAAGAGGGATTCACCGTATCCGGCTCTGATTCCAAAGAAAGTGCTCTGACGGATCATCTGACTTCAAACGGTGCACAGATTTTCTACGGACAGCGCGCATCCAATATTATTGACGGTATCGATCTGGTGGTTTACACTGCTGCGATCCACCCGGATAACCCGGAATATGCCTGCGCAAAAGAAAAAAATATTCCGATGATGACCCGTGCCGATCTGCTGGGACAGATCATGAAAAATTACCAGATCCCCATCGCAGTATCCGGAACCCACGGAAAAACCACAACAACTTCCATGGCTTCTCATATTCTGCTGGAAGGTGATTTTGATCCTACAATCTCTGTCGGCGGTATCCTGCCGGCCATCGGCGGTAATCTGCGTCTGGGACATTCCGGTACTTTCATTACCGAGGCCTGTGAATATACCAACAGCTTTTTAAGCTTTTTCCCAAAAATCAGTATCATCCTGAACATGGATGCCGATCATCTGGATTTCTTTAAGGATATTGACGATATCCGCCATTCCTTCCGGCTGTTTGCAGAAAAACTTCCGGCTGACGGTACCCTGATCATCAACAGTGATACTCCTCATTATGAGGATATCATCAGGGATCTGCCATGCGAAGTCATCACTTACGGACTGGAACATGAAGCTGATTATACAGCAACCGATATTACATACGATACCTTCGGTCACCCGACCTTTACCTGTCTGCATCACGGTGAAACCACAGGAACCTTCTCCCTGAAGGTACCCGGTATCCACAACGTGTCCAACGCCCTTTCCGTGATCGCTCTGGGTGAAAAACTGGGTATGGACGATGCAACGATCCAGAAAGGTCTGATCAACTTCACCGGAACCGACCGCCGTTTCCAGTTCAAAGGAAACATCGGCGATATCACTGTGATCGATGACTATGCCCATCATCCGACAGAGATCAAAGCAACACTGACCTCTGCCAAAAACTATCCGCACAAAAAGACCTGGTGTATCTTCCAGCCACATACCTACACCCGTACCAAAGCTCTGCTCCCGGAATTCGCCGAAGCACTGACTCTGGCAGACCATGTAGTACTGGCAAACATCTACGCCGCAAGAGAAACCGACACCCTCGGCATCTCTTCCGCCGACCTTCAAAAAAGAATCCAGGAACTGGGAACTCCCTGTGAATACTTCCCAACCTTCGATGAAATCGAAAACTACCTTCTGGAAAACTGCCAGCCCGGTGACCTCCTGATCACCATGGGCGCCGGCGATGTCTACCAGATCGGCGAAAAACTCCTGGGCAAATAAACACCAAAAAAACCTTCTTTTACCCCATACAAAAATGGCAACCGCACATGTTCGGTTGCCATTTTTATATGTAAAAACCCCCCTGATCCTTTCGCCTGCTCCGTACCCTGTAATTTTCTTCTTATGCTTTTTCCTTCCATCCACAATCTACTTCAACCCTCTCCCCATGTGAAAATCAGGATCCGAAAGAGGTCTGCAACATCAGGAGACCTCTTTCGGATCCGTCCCTTTTCAACCACCATTTTTTCTCAACTTATCCACATTATCCACACATTTATCCCCACCCTCAGTTCCCATCTCTGTGGATTCCCCTGTGCATAACTCTGTTTACATAATCTTACACTCTTCCCTCCAAATTTTCTCTGTTTTTCAAACAATTCCTCCATTTTCCGGTTGCAAATAATCCCCACACCTCATAATTTTCCACCACTTATCCACATCATCCACATGCTTATCCACCTTACTTACACACCAGCTAATCCCCCATCGCACCTTATTTTCCACCTCCTTCCCATAAAAAACCATGTTTGATTTCTTAAAGAATCATGCTATAATAAGCACGTAACCAGGACATATACCATCACTTTTCTATTACAGGAGAACTATGCAGTTATCTTTACATAATGGAAGCTCCAGCGGAGTTACCATTATTTCCAATATTTTCATAGATTATTATATGCCCCGCGCCAACGGGGAATTCGTTAAAATTTACCTTTATCTGCTCCGCAGTCTGCAAAGCGGCGACACCGCACTGGACCTGGCTGCTGTAGCGGATGTTTTTGACTGCACAGAATCAGATGTGCTTCGCACCCTTCGTTACTGGGAGAATCAGAAACTGGTCGTACTGGCAGGTACCGACACCCAGACTTCCATTGATTTCCTACAGCCCATGGTGCCGGATACGGTGCAAAACACACTGGCAGAACAGGCAATTACTCAGATTTCGCCTGCCACATCGACAAACACCGTCACATCCGGTTCACCGTCGACAGCCGGAGCATCTGTCACACCTGCCAGGAATGCCCCGCAGACAGGCACTCAGCCCTCTCAGACAACAGGGAATAAAAAAACAATGAGTGCTGACCGTCTGAAAGAGCTCCGCGAACAGGAAGACGTTCGCCAGATTCTCTTTCTGGCCGAAAGTTACCTTGGTACTACGCTGTCAAGAACAGTTACCGATGAACTTCTTTATATTTACGAGGAGCTTCATTTTTCTGTGGATCTGTTTGACTATCTGATCGAATACTGTGTTTCCAAGGGAAGTAAAGACATTCATTATATAAAGAAAGTAGCCTTCAGCTGGCACGAGGCAGGTATCGACACAGTTACCCGCGCCAAGCAGGAGACTACGACCTATCACAGAAACTATTTTTCAATTTTAAAAGCATTCGGAATCAGCAACCGTAATCCGATCCAGTCGGAGATCCACATGATCGACCACTGGATGAAAGATTACGGATTTACTATGGACATCCTCACGGAAGCCTGTTCCCGTACAGTAGCATCCACCGGGAAAGCCAATTTCCGCTATGCGGACAGGATTCTTTCCGACTGGAAGGATAAAGGTGTCCGACACCTGACCGATATTCAGGCTCTGGATACTTTGCACAGACAACTGCAAAGTGACCGTCAGGAACAAAAGCAGCGGCAGGAACAGAAGGGAATCCGTCCATCGGGTTCCGGTAACAGATTCAATAATTTCCAGCAGCGAAATTATGATTACGATCAACTTGAAAATCAGCTTTTAAAATGATAAAGGAGAATTACCGTGGCACTACAAAACAGTCAGTACGATGCACTGATGCGCTATTATCAGCGATTGCAGTTTCGCAATAAACATGAACAAGATGCCCGTATCGCCGAAGCACAGGCCAGGATACCCCGGCTGGCACTGATCGATCAGGAGATTGCAGCGATCAGTGTGAAAAAAGCACGAATCTTACTCGGTGATAAAAACGCCACTGATTTTGACCTGAACGAACAGATTCAGGCTTTATCCAGAGAGCGAACCGATCTGTTAAAAGCCAATGGTTATCCGGAGGATTATCTGAAGATGCATTATACCTGTCCTCTGTGTCAGGACACCGGCTATGTGGACAACCGGAAGTGTATCTGCTTCAGGCGTGCGATCAGTGAACATCTGTATACCCAGTCCAATATCCGGGAATTATTAAAAACAGCCAGCTTCGATGCATTTTCTCTGGATTATTATCCGGAAGATATGGTAAACGAAGCCACAGGACAGACCGCCCGGCAGAGTGCCGCAACCGCATTGCAGCGCTCAAAAGATTTCGTTCAGAACTTTGATCATTCTTTTGAAAATCTTTTCATTTACGGTGATACCGGTGTTGGAAAAACTTTTCTTACGTACTGCATCGCAAAAGAACTTTTGGATTCGATGCACAGCGTGATCTATTATTCTGCTTTCGATCTGTTCGATGCGTTCGCAAGAAACACCTTCTCGAACTCTGATACCACGGAAGGAGAAAATGACTATATTCTCAACTGTGATCTGCTTATCATCGATGATCTTGGAACAGAACTTACCAACAGCTTTGTTGCTTCTCAGTTCTTTTTATGTATCAATGAACGGATCCTCAGAAAGAAATCCACGGTAATTTCCACCAATCTGACACTGGGCAGTTTTATGGATACCTACTCCGAACGGGTATTTTCCAGAGTTTCCAGTAACTATACGATGATCAAACTCATCGGTAAAGATATAAGAATCCAGAAAAAAATATTAGGAGGAAACTAACAATGTCACACAACAAAAATCACGATTCGCAACAGCTTCCTGTAGGACGACTGGGGATCATTTCTCCCTACAGCTGCGCCGAACTCGGTACAAAGGTAGATAACTACCTGGTCAGCTGGAGAAAAAAACGCCACAATGAAGGTGTTTTATATGAAGGCTACGACAGAGATACTTACCTGATCGGGTCTGATCTTCCCCGTTTCGGTTCCGGAGAAGCAAAAGGTATCCTGAAGGAATCCGTACGTGGTGATGATATCTATATTCTGGTAGATGTCTGCAACTACAGTCTGACATATTCTCTGGCAGGACAGACCAACCATATGTCCCCGGATGATCATTATCAGAACCTGAAACGAATCATTGCTGCCATCGCCGGAAAAGCCAGACGAATCAACGTGATCATGCCATTTTTGTATGAGAGCCGCCAGCATAGACGTACCGGCAGAGAGTCCCTCGACTGTGCACTGGCACTGCAGGAACTGATCCAGATGGGTGTGGAAAACATCATCACTTTCGATGCTCACGATCCGAGAATCCAGAATGCGATCCCACTGCATGGATTTGAAACTGTACAGTCCGCATACCAGTTTATCAAAAACCTCTTAAAGAAAGAAAAAGATCTGAAACTGGATAAAGAACATCTGATGGTCATCAGCCCGGATGAAGGCGGCATGAGCCGTGCCATCTATCTGGCAAACAACCTTGGCGTAGACATGGGTATGTTCTACAAACGCCGTGACTATTCTACTATTGTAGACGGAAGAAACCCTATCGTTGCTCATGAATTCCTGGGAGCTGATGTTCGTGGCAAAGATATGATCATCGTAGACGATATGATTTCCTCCGGTGACAGCATGCTCGAGGTAGCTCAGCTCCTCAAAGACCGGGGAGCCAACAAAATCTTCATGTGTTCCACCTTTGGTCTGTTCACTAACGGCATGACAAAGTTCGATGAAGCCTACGAAAAAGGGATCTTCGACCGCATCCTGACCACCAACCTGATCTACCAGACCCCGGAACTGCTGAGTAAACCTTACTATATCAACTGCGATATGAGCAAATACATCGCCCTGATCATCGACACCCTGAATCACGACGATTCCATCAGCAAACTCCTGAACCCGGTAGAACGCATCCAGAAAGTCCTGACCAAATACAGAAATAACGAGACGATCTGATAAATCAGGTAATGCCAGGCACACTGGCATTACCTGATTTATGAAATATCTAACACAAAAGAGACATACCGACGAAACTCTCACTTCAAAGATTCTTTCGTTAATATGTCTCTTTTTTCTTTTCATAACCTACCCAAAAAGACGCGGGAAGGACCACTTCCCACAACTGTAATCCTTCCCGCGCCCTTTTCCCAAAACCTCCCGCACAGCCCTGCCCACGTTGCCAGAGCAGAAAGCCGAAGCACGTTTCGTCCGCGTCGTCAACTTCAACTACCTCTTCATCTCTCTCAGCACCCGGATCTCCCGCGCATACCCCTCCAGTTCATTCGGTGTCTCCAGATAGATCGGAATCCCCTGCAGTTTCGGATGATTCACCATCCTCTCAAACGCTTCCAGCCCGATCGACCCTTCCCCGATCTTCTCATGCCGGTCCTTATGACTCGCAAACGGATTCTTACTGTCATTCATGTGAATCGCCTTCAGCCTCTCAAGCCCGATCACCCGGTCAAACTCCTCCAGCACCTGATCCAGCTGTCCCACCAGATCATACCCCGCGTCATACACATGACACGTATCCAGGCAAACACCCATATGGCTCTTCAACTCCACCCGATCCAGAATCTGCGCCAGTTCCTCAAAGCTCCGACCAACCTCTGTTCCTTTTCCTGCCATCGTCTCCAAAAGCACCGTCGTGTGCTGCTCCTCCTTCAGAATCTGATTCAGCATCTCACTGATCATCCGGATTCCTTCCTGTGCGCCCTGTCCTACGTGACTTCCCGGATGAAAATTATAACAGTTCCCCGGAACATACTCCATCCGTTTCAGATCATCCTCCATCGTCATCCAGGCAAATTCCCTGGTCTTTGCATCCTTAGAACATGGATTCAGTGTATATGGCGCATGAGCCAGGATCTGACAGATATCATGTTCCTGCGCATATTCCAGAAACTTTCTCACATCCTCCGGATCTATTTCTTTCGCTCTGCTTCCTCTTGGGTTTCGGGTGAAAAACTGAAAGGTATTCGCTCCAATCTTCACCGCCTCTTTTCCCATATGAAAAAATCCCTTCGACGAGGACAAATGACAACCTATTCTAAGCATTCTCTCTCCTTTTCCTTCCGTTCACTCCGATCTCCGACATGTCGTATGCTTTCTTCCTCCGTCAGCACCGTAAGTGCCAGTTTAAGACCGGAAATCTCCATATCACAGGATTCTTCCTCCCAGGTCGGACAAGACAACTCCCGGATCTCTTCCTGCAGATTTTCTGTCTGTATTTTCTTTTCTTCCGCCTCTGTCGCAAGATGAACTCCCCGCTCCTGCAGTCGCAGAATCTGATGACTGATCTGACGCAGTTCCTTCTTTCTTTCTTTTAATCGTTCTTCCCAGTCCTTCTGTAACTCTTCCTGTTCCGTGTCTTCCTTCTGCTCCGGCTCATCCCGTACAACTGTCCGTTGCACGGCCATACTGTCCCTGGTTCGAAGCCAGTTTACCAGATACATCCTTCCCATCAGAGTGCCCGTCAGAATCACAAGGCCAAGCACCGTACACACAGCCCGATTCCAGGAAAACGGATCGATCAGGATCAATATGGCAAGTACGATTCCTGTCCATGTAAATATTTCGGAAATTTTGGGAATTTTAGGAATATCCAATAGCTTTCTTTCTTTTCCCCCGACTGCTTTTCGTGTCTGGACAGGTTGCTCTGCTACCGATCTTTCCGGATTCAGGGGCTGTTCACTTTTTGGCTGTCTGCTTTCTTCTGCCTGTCGTTTTCCTTCTTCCCGTCGTTCCTGCTCCAGGTGCTTTTCTGTTGCATTCCGGTTCAGTTCCAGACGGCGGATCTCGGAACCATTGACCAGCAGCTGTTGTTCCAGACCGGAGCGTTCCCGCATGATACGGTGCATCGTTTGTTCTACCACCGCACTCCGACTTTCTCTCTCCTTTCGCAGTTCCTGTTTCTTTTCCTTCCAGGCCGTTATCTTTTCTGAAAGCACCTCTCTTTCATCCCTGTCTTCGGCAAGCAGTGCCTGCAGTCCATAATCCAGTGCTTTCTGTTCTACTTTTCCCTGTTTTTTCTCGAACCAGTGGATATATGCACCGATTTTCGTTCCCAGTTTTTCCCGTTTCAGTCGGTTCAGATCATAGCACGGGCGGGTTTCATCCGTTATTTTTACAATATTTCCATAGGCATGCAGTGCCTCCAGTTCAAACTCCAGTTCCGGATTCCGATATCCCTGGATCCTGAGCCAGTAGATATCTTCGCTTCCTTTCTGTGCGATCGCGTCCTGTACTTTCTGCTCCAGAGCCGCCTGTGTGGTGCCTGAATGAATCCGCAGTGAAAGAGGAATATACGAACGACACGCACAGGGAACCAGTGTGATCTGCGTATGATACTGCCCCTGTTCGTCCTCTGTGATCTCTCCGTAGACAACCCCGTGGGTTCCTGTCTCTTCCAGGCGGATGGGTTCCGGAGAACCGGCATATGCCATCTGATTTTCCACCAGTACTCCCGGTATATGGCGATACCCCAATGCCACATAGTCAAAACCGGCTCCATCCTCTTTTTTCATAGGAATATGCGTTTCATCTCCACCATATGCCAGCAGGATATGAATCCCCGGCTGATCCTCCGGCCGGATGCTGCTGTATATCGCTTCCGTAACCTCCGGATGCTCATAACTGCATCCATACACTTTCGTATGCAGCTTTTCCAGACTGATCACTTCCGGTTTCTCACTCAGAAATCCATGAACATTCTTCGTCCATTTCACCTTACGATACGCTGAGTCTTCCCGCAGATAATCGTGGCTTCCTGCCATCCACACCACCTCGGTATCCGGTATGGATGCAAACAGCTGACTGACTCTCTCTGTCTGAGAAGGCAACGGCTGTCTGTGAAACAGATCTCCTGCGATCAGCAACAACTCTATTTTCTCTTCTCTGATCTGGTCGATCACCCGTACAAAGGTTTCCCAGATTTCATTTTCCCTGAATGCACTCCAGGGGCAGCCCGAATCCGGAACCGCCCCCAAATGTACATCAGCCATATGAATAAATCGCATAGCCTCTCCTGTTACTGTATAATTACGTAACTATTCAGTAGCCACTGTCCCGCGAGGTGTTTTGACATGAATATGTCAAAATCCCGAGACATACAAGCCAAAATGCCATCACCGAAGGTGATTTTTTATGCATTTTGGCTCGTAACTGTGAAGGTACTGAACAGTT
>NZ_JALFPR010000166.1:0-7984 GCF_022785585.1 Oliverpabstia sp.
GAAAATATAGCCAAGATGCTTTCTCCGGTAAATAGTCAGTCGTTTTTCCTTCATATCTGCCATCCGCTCGCCGTGGATCACGATTTCTCCATCATCCGCCCTGTCGATGCCACCGATGATATTTAACAATGTTGATTTTCCGGATCCCGACGGTCCAAGGAGGACACAAAACTCTCCCTGTTCGACCGCAAGATCGATTCCCTTTAATACTTCTACTTTACTCTCGCCCTGTCCAAAGGACTTCTTGATTCGTTGTAATGTAAGAAACATAAACTTCCTCCGGTTTTCTTCCCCATTTTCTGATTGCTTTCGGCTGCAGCTCTCTCCTTCTGAAAAATACCGCAGCCGTATTCACATTTTTGTGATTCGTTTCAACTGTTTTCACGCAGCTGCGGCTGTTTATAATTAGTTTCTCCTAACCATTTTACCACTATTTGTTCTTCTTTTGGTTTTTACTAATGATAATTTTTCTCATTTATACCATTCCTTCTGTCTTTCTATCCGAGTGCCACATCCAGAATCATCATCAGGCAGAATCCCACCCCGAAAAACAGCGTTCCGATATTCGAATGTTCCCCCGCAGACATCTCCGGGATCAGTTCTTCCACAACCACATAGATCATCGCCCCTGCCGCAAAGCTGAGCAGATAAGGCAGGGCCGGAACGATCAGCCCTGCTGCCAGGATCGTAACCGCGGCACCGATCGGCTCCACGATACCGGACAGCGTTCCTCCAAGAAAAGCTTTTGACTTTTTCATCCCCTGTGCCCGAAGCGGCATGGAAATAATCGCTCCTTCCGGAAAGTTCTGGATTGCGATACCGATGGAAAGTGCCAGTGCTCCCATGGCTGTAATTTTCGTGTTACCGGTCAGATAACCGGCATAAACCACACCGACCGCCATTCCCTCTGGGATGTTGTGTAAGGTTACCGCCAACACCAGCATCGTCGTCCTCGCCAGCCTGCTCTTCGGTCCTTCCGCCTTTTCACTGTTACGGTGCAGATGAGGAATGATATGATCCAGAGCCAGTAAAAATAAATTTCCGATCCAAAAGCCCACCACAGCCGGGATGAATGCCAGTCGTCCCATCCCTTCGGACTGATCCATCGCCGGAATCAGAAGACTCCATACCGAAGCCGCCACCATCACCCCTGCCGCAAAACCGGTCAGTGCCCGCTGTACCAGATCGCTCAGCTCTTTTTTCATAAAAAATACCCCCGCCGCTCCCAGTGTTGTTCCTACAAAAGGAATCAAAATTCCACCAATTACCTCTATATTCATATAAGCTTCTCCTCTCTTTTAAGTTAGTTTATACTAACTCATTTGTTTTTTCAATTTTTTTCTGCTTTAACGATAATCTTTCGCAATGTATGGAGGACAGAACCGACACCGCTGGTTTATTCTATGTATCTTCTGCTTCTCTTGCCATCCTTTTTCCAATATCAGATATATCATGCCCTCGTAAAGCAAAACCGTTCCTTCGGACCAATGATTGATATGCAAAACAATCCCCGTAACATGGAAGTTCTTTTCCCATGTTACGGAGGGTTTTGTTTTTCCTCTGGCTATTCTTTTTTACATCTCATATTTTTTCACAAACAGTGCCCGAATCGCATTCACCACTGCGATGACCATAACGCCCACATCTGCGAAGATCGCCATCCACATATTGGCAATGCCCAGGGCACCAAGCAGCAGACAGATCAGTTTGATACCGATGGCGAAATAAATATTTTCATATACAATATGCATACATTTTCTTGCAATATGGATCGCTGTGGCAATCTTTAACGGATCATCATCCATCAGTACGATATCGGCCGCCTCAATCGCGGCATCGGATCCCATGGCACCCATGGCAATTCCGATATCGGCTCTGGAAAGTACAGGTGCATCGTTGATTCCATCACCGACGAATGCCAGTTTTTCTTTTTCTGTCTTTCTGTCCAACAGTTCTTCTACTTTGCTTACTTTATCTCCCGGAAGCAGTTCGCTGTAAACCTCCTGAATTCCCAGATCCTTTGCCACATAATCTGCCACATTTTTCCGGTCACCTGTCAGCATGATGGTCTTTTTTACACCACATTTTTTCAGCTCATTAATCGCCTGTTTTGCGTGGGGTTTCACCGTATCGGAAATCAGAATATGTCCTGCGTATCTGCCGTTCACAGCCATATGCACAACTGTTCCTACATGACTGCAGGATCTGTATGCAATTCCCAGTTTTTCCATCAGTTTTTCATTTCCTGCTGCCACAGCAATGCCGTCTACTTTCGCAGTAACACCGTTGCCACTGATTTCTTCAATCTCTGTGACACGACTTCTGTCAATATTTTTTCCATAGGCTTTCTGCAGACTCTTGCTGATCGGATGAGAAGAAGAACACTCTGCAAGGGCTGCGTATTCCAGAAGTTTTGCATCTTCCAGCTCATTATGGTGTACTCCGCTTACTTCAAACACACCCTGTGTCATCGTACCGGTTTTATCAAATACCACATATTTTGTCTGAGACAAAGTCTCCAGATAGTTCGACCCCTTAACCAGAACACCTGCTTTACTTGCACCACCGATGCCTGCAAAAAAACTTAACGGAATACTGATGACCAGCGCACATGGACAGCTGATAACCAGGAAAGTCAGTGCACGGTAGATCCAGTCGCCCCACTCCGGTGACAGTCCCATGAAAAGTATACGAACCAGCGGAGGCAACACAGCCAGTGCCACCGCACCGTAGCATACCGCCGGAGTATAGTATTTTGCAAATTTTGAAATAAAATTCTCTGATTTTGATTTCTGAGAACTTGCATTTTCTACCAGATCAAGAATCCTGGATACCGTAGATTCTCCGAATTCCTTTGTAGTCCGAATCTTTAACACACCAGTCATATTGATACATCCGCTGATGATCTCATCCCCGCAGTGCACATCCTGCGGTACACTCTCTCCGGTCAGTGCACTTGTATTCAGTGTGGAAGCTCCTTCTGCCACGATACCGTCAATCGGCACTTTTTCTCCCGGCTGTACCACGATGACAGAGCCGATCTCCACTTCATCAGGATCCACCTGCTCCAGTTTTCCATCCTGTTCAATATTTGCATAATCCGGGCGGATATCCATCAGCTCGCTGATATTTCTGCGGCTCTTTCCGACCGCATAACTCTGGAACAATTCACCGATCTGATAAAACAGCATAACTGCTACGCCTTCTTTATAATCCCCAAGGAGAATCGCACCGATTGTTGCTACCGCCATCAGAAAATTCTCATCAAACATCTGTCGGTTTAAAATACCTTTTCCCGCTTTTTTCAGGATATCGTATCCAATGACCAGATATGGGATCATAAACAATACGAATTTTACATATCCTTTCATCGGAATCAGAGAAAACGCAACAACCAGTACTGCAGCTATCACAATACGGATCAGCATCTTTTTCTGCTTCTTATTCATACTAAAGCCTCCTTTATTCATTCAATGCGGTTACTGTTCACCGGGTAAAAAATACAGCGTAAAGAAACAACTTCGCTTTCCCGGGCAGTTTCTTTACGCTGTCATGATATCTTACAGATAAATCTCGCAGTCATCTTCTACTTTCTTGCAGTTTTTCAGTACATCCTGCATAACAGCTTTCGGATCCTGTCCTTCTTCAAATTCTACACTCATCTTCAGTGTCATAAAGTTTACATTTGCATTCTTTACACCTGCTGTGTTCTTTGCTGCTTCTTCCATCTTATTTGCACAGTTTGCGCAGTCTACTTCGATTTTATAGGTTTTTTTCATATTATTTACCTTTGCCTTTCTTTTCTACTTTTGTTTTTAATGTTATATATGAGCATTTGTTCATATGTTTGATTTTATTATAGCATCGATTTTCTATTTGTCAACTGTTTTTCCGATAGGATGCTTGTTCTTTTTATTTTACAATCTTCAACAGTAGTTCTGTTTCTTTTCTCTTCGGAGCCTCCGGCACTTCTTCCGGATAGCCGAGTGCGATCAGTGCGGATACCGATTCTGTCTCCGGGATCTGCAGAGCTTCTTTTACTTTTGCTTCTTCAAAGATTCCCATGATCACAGTTCCCAGACCTTTTTCCCAGGCAGCCAGACAGAAAGCTTCGCCCGCCAGCCCTGCATCGTAGGACTGCCAGTGTGTGCCCTTGGAGGTGGAAAAAGAACCATCTCTTTCATATCCGGACCGCTCATTGACTGTTGTCTCCACGATCAGCACCGGAGCCTGACCGATGATCCGCTGATTACCGGCAAATCCCATCACGCAGGTATCGGCGATCTCCTGCTTTTTCGCCTGGTTTATTATCGCGATGTAGTGGGCTGTCTGTGTATTTTTCCAGCTTGGTGCGTAGGCTGCTGCGCCAACAATCGCACGAATCTCCTCCTCACTTACTGCCTGGTCTGTGAATTTTCTGGTGCTTCTTCTCTCTTTAATGCCTTTTATTAATTCCATTTCCTGCTCCTCCTGTTCTGTACAATAAAGCAGAAAAATCGGAGAACAGCTCTTTGCAAAGAGACATTCTCCGGTTCTTCGTATGTTTTTTATTATTTTTACATTATTTTATTCAGATTGTCAATCGTTTTCACAATGACACACCATATCTCATACTCTGAATTATTCCCCAAGCTTTTTACCGGTCAGCATCTCGTAACCCTGCAGGTATTTGTTGATGGTCTTGTCCACGATTTCCTGTGGCAGTGTCCAGTTGTTATCCGGGTTTGCTTTCAGCCAGTCACGGGCAAACTGTTTGTCGAAAGAAGGCTGACCATGTCCTGCTTCATATCCTTCCGCCGGCCAAAACCGGGAACTGTCCGGTGTAAGCATCTCATCACCGATCACCATGTTTCCTTCTGCATCCAGTCCAAACTCGAACTTGGTATCTGCGATGATGATTCCTTTACTCAATGCATACTCTGCACATTTTTTATACAGCGCGATGGTGTTGTCACGAAGTTTTTTAGCCCGTTCCTGTCCTCTTCCCGGGAAGTATTTTTCCAGATGAGTTACGCTCTGTTCAAAAGAAATATTCTCATCGTGATCACCGATCTCTGCTTTGGTAGACGGGGTGTAAATAGGCTCCGGCAGTTTATCGGATTCTTTCAGTCCTTCCGGAAGTTCAATGCCACAGACTTTTCCGGTTTTCTTATAGCTCTCCCAGCCACTTCCTGTGATATATCCGCGAACGATGCACTCGATTGGCAGCATCTCCAGTTTCCGGCACATCATACTGTTACCGTTGAACTTTTCCTGCTGGAAGAATTCCGGCATATCTTTCACATCTACAGAAATCATGTGATTAGGAATGATATCCTCTGTCATGTCAAACCAGAACTTGGACATCTGTGTCAGGACAGCTCCTTTTTTGGTCACTTCATTGTTCAGAATCACATCAAAACAGCTGATACGATCTGTAGCTACCATGATCAGGCTGTCACCGTTATCATAAATCTCACGTACTTTTCCTTCTTTAATAGGTTTCATTTCCTGCATTTTACACACCTCATCCTTTTTTTCTTAGACAATGTCTGATGTATTTTCAGTACAGGAAAAGGCTACCACTATCTGAGGGTTATTGTCAAGACTTTGGCCGGTTTTCACTTATAGTTTTAAACGCAGCCAACTAATAAGTAGTACTTATAATTTGATATTCTTTATTAAGCACTGTTACTAAATCATGATTCGCACCTTCGGTGCTTGACGCTGCTTTCGCATCTATCATGATCGCCATTCGCCGCTCCCGATGAACAAACTTCGTTTGTTCCCGCTCGCTAACGCTCATTATATCATAAAAATATTGCATCATAACTTAAGTGAGCCATACGCTTACGCATACGGCTCTTCTATCTCTTATTTACCTTCTTCCAGAAGCTGCAAAAACTCTGCTTCCGGCATCGGTTTATAGTAATAATATCCCTGAATATAATCACATCCGTTCGCCCGCAGGAATGCTGCCTGTTCTTCGGTCTCTGCACCTTCCGCTACCAGTCGAATCCCCAGCTGATGTGCCATATCGATAATTGCCCGCAGGATACTCTCTGACTTTTTATTAACTCCGATATTTCGTACAAAACTGATATCCATCTTCAGGATATCAAAATCATAATCCTGCAACATTCCAAAAGACGAATATCCGTTTCCGAAGTCATCCAGCAGGATCTCTGCACCGTTTTCTTTCAGATGCATCAGCATACGGGTGTGATTCTCGCCTATTGCTGCCAGAGAAGTCTCAGTAATTTCAAAGCGGATCTTCTGTTCATTCTGATTGTTTTTTTTCAGTCCCCGCACGATCCATTCCAGCATATTTTCATCGTAGAAGTCCATCCAGGAAAGATTGACGGATACAGGTACAAACCGTTTCTTTTCTGCTCTTCGCTGATCCAGACAGCCTGTCACTTTCTCAATCATATAGCGATCCAGTTCGGAGATATAGCCTCCCTTTTCCAGTGCCGGAATAAACTGTCCGGGAGAAATAAATCCTTTCTGCTCATGAAACCAGCGCACCAGGGCCTCCGCCGATACGATTTTTCCGGTTTTCGCATCCACGACCGGCTGATAAAACACCTGAAATTCCTGTTTTTCAATCCCCTCTTCGAATTCCGAACAGATTTCCATCTCATCCACATAGGTATCTTTCATATCGCTTTTAAAAATAGCATAGGGTTTCAGATACTCATCTGTGATATATCCCTTTGCAAGTTTTGCTCTGTCTATCATACCGGTGACCGACACATCATTTTCCTGGATATAATAAATACCACAGGTACTGTAAATATGCATCTTTCTTTTCCGTAATTGAAATTACAAAATTCTGTCAGATAGTCATAATCCAAATTCCTTGCTTCGATCAGACACGCAAAATGATCCGATTCAATCCTCGAAGTATCAATGGGAGCAAATCTTGAATATATGATCCTCTGGTAAAACCAGCACAGTAATTTATCTCCACCACCTACGCCGAGAAGTTCATTGACTGCCTTAAAATTTTTAATATTAAAAAACAGAAGCACATAATCTGTTTTTGCAGGCATCTCTTTTAATGATCTTGACACCCGGCGGATAAACTCCTTTCTGTTATCTCCCCCCGTTACCTGATCAATATAATCTCGTTCAAAAAGTGCGATCGTGTTCCGCACTCTGGTGTTAACAATCCTTGCATCAAAAGGTCTGCTGAAATAATCACTGACCCCCATTTCATAAGCGTGCCCAATATATTCATTGGATGTCTCTGCAGATATAATAATAACCGGAAGTTCTTTCAGCCAGTTACGCTGCTGCATCACCTGCAGCACGCCGAATCCATCCAGTTCCGGCATGGTAATATCCAGAAGTACGATAGAGAAACTATAAAGTCCTTCCTCCATGATTGCTATGGCTTTTTTCCCATCTTCCGCTTCCACAATATCATATTCATCTTCCAATATTCCGGTCAGAATCTCACGATTCATCTCGGAATCGTCCATGATCAGAATACGTCTTTTTCTCGTCTGTTTCATTTATGTGTTCTCCATACAAATGTTAACAGCCACTTCCCTTCTGCTTCTTTCGTTAGTATACCGATTATATTATACTCTATTTTCGATGCAGTGTTTATTATTTCTCTTTATTTCTGCCCACAGGATGTTGCTGTCGTTACTGTTCACTGGCGCATCCTCGCGAGGCATTTTTCACTTTACAGGAAAGCAATTTCCCGTAAAACAAAAAAAGCCGGAGAACTGCGGAACAGTTCTCCAACCTCTCATTTTCTGTTTATTTTATTTCTCATCTGCCGGTACGTCTTTGATGCTGAAGCTCATTCTTCCCATCTTATCCTTGCCCATACAGATCACTTTGACTTCATCGCCCAGTGTCAGAACATCCTCTACCCGGTTGATACGCTCTTTTGCGATCTTGGAGATATGAACCATACCCTCTTGTCCTGGTGCAAATTCGATATATGCGCCGAATTCTAGGATGCGTCCTTCTTTACCGGTGAAAAGCT
>NZ_JALFPR010000040.1:0-3277 GCF_022785585.1 Oliverpabstia sp.
CGGTGCTTGACGCTGCTTTCGCAGCTATCATGATCCACATTCGCCGCTCCCGATGAACAAACTTCGTTTGTTCCCGCTCGCTAACACTCATTATATCATATATAGCATCACCATCAGTGGCATCGTTACGATGCACACCAGGGTGGTAAATACATTGATCGAGCTTGCATACGCAGCATCTCTTTTGTAAAGCTGAGCCATCTGTGTGATCGTTACCGCCGTCGGCGCAATTACTGCCAGCAGGCTGATCAACAGGATCGTTTTTGCATTCTCCATCGGGATCAGCGGTGCCGCCAGTTTCAGGCACAGGGTAATGATTCCCGGCACTACGATCATTTTCAAAAATACGATACCATAGATTCTCCGTTTTCCAAAGACCAGCTTCCAGTCCACACCTGCTAAAAGCATGCCGATCATCACCATACTGATCGGACCGATCATACCCGCAAGGGATGAAGTCATAGAATCAATAATCTCCGGCAGATGGATATTACACAGGAAGAATACCAGTCCTGTCAGAATCGCGATCAGATTGATATTCTGCACGATCTTCTTCAGGTTCACCTGGCGCTGTCCCTGCATCAGGGACTGTCCGTGAGTCCATACAATGATCGTCTGTACGCACAGAAAACCACTGGCATAGATTACCCATTCCTCCCCCAGGATGGACGTGACCAGCGGCAGGATCAGATTACCTGCATTGGAATAAATCAGAGACGCCGTCTCCACTTCATCCATTTTCAGAAGTTTTCTCAGGATTCCACAGACCACAAACAGCACCACATGGATCAGAATCGCCACAGCAACGGCAAGCAGAAAACCATTTCTTATCTTTGTGGAATATTCAATCTGAAAAGCATGGATCGTCACGCAGGGCAAAACCAGATAAATCGTCACCATGGAAAGTACCCTGCTGTCCTCTGTCTTTACGATTCCAAGCTTCACGATCAGAAAACCAAGTCCCATAATCAAAAACAATACAGCAATCTGCTGCATCAGCAATAAAGCAATCACTTTTTCATCCCCCATTATCTTTCCTGTGCTTATTATAAATCTCCTGACTACTTCCTACAATATATTTTTTACCATCCCTGTCTTTTTTCTGTCAAATTCCTCCGTTGTGTGCTATGATGCATATAATTATAAATGGTTACTGTTCACTCCGTTCCCGGTAACACGCTTCGCTGGATATTATATTCCATGCAATACATGACAAACAGAAAGTGAGATTTCTTTATGACATTACCAAACGAATCTTCTTCCCTCACACGGGGCGAGAAAACAAAATACAGACTGGCAGAATCCATGAAGGAATGTATGTGTCACACCCCGGTAGATGCCATCACTGTCCGCCAGATCACAGAGAACTGCGGTCTGACCAGACAGACCTTTTACCGGAACTTCATGGACAAATTTGATCTGATCAACTGGTACTTTGATAAATTACTGATCAAATCCTTTGAATACATGGGACAGGGAAAAACTGTGCAGGAAGGGTTACAGTTGAAATTCTCCTATATTGGGGAAGAAAAAGAATTTTTCCGTGCCGCCTTCCGTTATGACCGGCAGAACTCCCTGCGGGAACATGATTTTCAGCTGATCTTCCGCTTTTATCAGGATCTGATCCAGTTAAAGACCGGCGCTCCGGCATCCGATGATATCCGGTTTCTCCTTGAGATGTACTGCCACGGATCAATCTCCATGACTATCGAATGGGTACTCTCCGGCATGGCAACCTCCCCGGAAGACCTGGCACGCCTGATGGTGGAAGCCATGCCTGCGAAACTTGCAGACCTTTTTGCTTCTTTCGGCATTCTGACGGAATAAAGCAAAAATTTCTTATCAAAATGTTACATTTACCAAATTCTGTAACTTTCTTTTTTTCAAAAACATTGTTAATATAATCACAAAAGAACGGAACATCCGGAAAACGGTGATTCCCAGAAGAAAAGGAGTGTTTGTATTATGGCAAATCGTATCATGTTAAATCAGACTTCTTATCACGGAGCAGGTGCTATTCAGGAGATCGTTAATGAAGCAAAAGCACATGGATTTAAAAAGGCGTTCGTATGCTCCGACCCGGATCTGGTAAAATTCAATGTAACCTCAAAAGTTACCGACCTGTTAAAAGAAAACGGTCTGGACTATGAACTTTACAGCGACATCAAACCAAATCCAACCATTGAAAATGTTCAGCACGGTGTACAGTCCTTCAAGGAATCCGGTGCTGATTATCTGATCGCTATCGGCGGTGGTTCCTCCATGGATACTTCCAAAGCCATCGGTATTATCATCGCGAACCCGGAATTTGAAGATGTCAGAAGTCTCGAAGGTGTGGCTCCGACCAAAAAACCTTGCGTACCGATCATCGCCGTACCTACCACAGCCGGAACTGCTGCGGAAGTAACCATCAACTATGTTGTTACTGATGTGGAAAGAAAACGTAAATTCGTATGTGTTGACCCACACGACATGCCGATCATCGCTGTTGTTGACCCGGAAATGATGTCCTCCATGCCAAAAGGACTGACCGCTTCCACCGGTATGGATGCTCTGACCCATGCCATCGAAGGTTACACCACAAAAGCTGCATGGGAAATGACCGATATGTTCCATCTGAAAGCCATCGAAATCATCTCCCGATCTCTCCGCGGTGCTGTTGAAAACACCAAAGAAGGCCGTGAAGGAATGGCTCTTGGTCAGTATATCGCAGGTATGGGATTTTCCAACGTAGGTCTGGGAATCGCTCATTCCATGGCTCATACTCTTGGTGCTGTTTATGATACCCCACATGGTGTTGCCTGCGCTATGATGCTGCCGATTGTTATGGAATACAACCAGGAATGCACCGGCGAGAAGTATCGTGAGATCGCACGTGCTATGGGTGTGAAAAGTGTCGATGATATGACACAGGAAGAATACAGAAAAGCCGCTATCGATGCTGTCAAAAAACTGTCCGCTGATGTGGGAATCCCATCTGTTCTCGACGCAGTTAAAGAAGACGATCTGCAGTTTCTTGCAGAATCTGCCCACGCAGATGCCTGCGCACCGGGTAACCCAAAAGATGCCAGTGTGGAAGATCTGAAAGACCTGTTCCGTAAGATCATGAAATAAGCAACATTTATTAAACTCTGCAAAAAAAGAGGAAGTCTCCGATATGAGCTTCCTCTTTTTTATTTATCCGGCTTCCCGGATCTTTTTCAGAAATTCCTCCACCGGGAGCGGTCTGGAAAAATAATATCCCTGAATCATATCCACGCCCCACGCTTCCAGAAGT
>NZ_JALFPR010000043.1:0-15000 GCF_022785585.1 Oliverpabstia sp.
GATTTACGCGAGCAACGAGTCAAAGTCCGTGCTTGCACGGAACCTTGAGGAGTGCCGCGATAACGATAAAAACTCGCAAAGCGTGTTTTTATCGTTTAAATGCATTTTGGCTCGTAACTGTGAAGGTACTGAACAGTTACAATCAAAAACAGATTCGACTCAAACCGGATACTTTCTGAGAAATAGCCAATTTGAATCGAATCTGTTTTTTTGTAACTATACAATTCTTACTTCTCCAAAGCCTCTGTCCGCTGCAAAAATACCTGCTTTAGATTTATCCCGGAATCGCCATATCCGGCCAGCTTAAGATCAGTTCGCTGATCTCTTTTTCGTAATCTCCGGTAATATCCTCACTTTTTCCGGCATGATATACATTCGTCTCCACGCCCCAGATGTCACCGTCCACAAATTCCCAGATATGATACCGCAGTCCACGGAACTGAAAATCAAGACTTCCGCAATTGTCCTCTTCTGTATAGGTAAATATAATATTCTTTGTTTTCAGCGCTTCCTGTATTTTTTTCAGACGCATGTTATTCCTCCGTTTTTCCAAGATCCGGATGCGGTTTTACGGTCGCCCAGATCCCTTTTTTTCTTTTCCATACTACTGCAAAGCAGATCAGATGAACACTCAATGTGATGATCCAGGTAATCGGATACGACAGGTACAGGACAAACAGTGAATGTTTCCATACAAAGACAGTAAAGATCCACACGATTCGCAGTCCACAGGCGCCTGCAAGAGATACCAGCATCGGCATGATGGAATATCCCATACCTCGCAGAATACCTACCGCCACGTCCATCATTCCGCAGAGAAAATAAATCTGGCAGATAACCTTCATACGATCCAGACCATATGCGATCACTTCCGGATCGGACGAATAGATGCCAAGCAAGGTGCCTCCGCAACGATATGCCAGTGTACCAAGCGCAAGTCCGACAGTAAATACAATTGCCATACAGTATATGGAAATTTTGGGAATCCGCTTCTGCTGACCGGCTCCCACATTCTGGCTGACA
Organism: Oliverpabstia sp.; assembly: GCF_022785585.1. Lineage (NCBI taxonomy): Bacteria > Bacillati > Bacillota > Clostridia > Lachnospirales > Lachnospiraceae > Oliverpabstia > Oliverpabstia sp. The sequence continues at coordinate 1,024 of NZ_JALFPR010000043.1, forward strand.
AAGCTCAGTGCCGTCTGGTAAATAGCATTCATGGAAACATAAACAAATCCCTCTATGTTACCGGCTGCCGTATTGCCCGCCATGGCAATCGCTCCGAAAGAGTTGATGGATGACTGGATCAACACGTTAGAGATTGAAAAAATCGCTCCCTGCAACCCGGCAGGAAGTCCGATCTGGATAATACGGATCATCTTCTCTTTGTGAATCCGGATCCGTTTCAGATACAACCGGTACATTCCCTCACTTTTCATCAGACAACGTACGATAAGTGCCGCTGATATACACTGTGAAACTACGGTCGCGATAGCGACACCTGCAACTCCCATCTGAAATCCGATCACGAAAATCAGATTCAGAATCACATTGACCACACCTGCCTCCAGCAGATAGTACAGCGGTCTTCTGGTGTCTCCGATGGCACGCAGCACCGCCGCCCCAAAGTTATAGATCAGCATCGCCGGCATACCGATAAAATATATCCGGATATATAATGCAGCCTGTCCCAGCACTTCCTCCGGTGTTGCCATCACTTCCAGCATCATCGGTGCAAAAATCATACCTGCCACAATCAGAAAAATTCCGCCGATGATGCCAATCGCCATCGAGGTATGTACGGTATCCTGGATGTTCTGTTCATCTTTTGCCCCAAAATACTGGGCAACCAGTACATTGGTACCAATGGAAAAACCGATAAACACATTGGTAAACAGGTTGATCAGCGCACCTGTAGATCCCACTGCGGCAAGTGCATGACTTCCCGCAAATTTTCCCACTACTACAATATCTGCAGCATTAAACAACAGCTGCAGTACCCCGGACAAGATCAAAGGAACCGCAAAGATCAGCAGTTTCTTCAATAATGGACCGGTACACATGTCCATCTCATATGACTTTTTCATCTTCCCAAAAACCTCCCATAGTTTTGCTGTGTAAAAAGCGGACAGATGAAGTCCTGCACAGTCCCCGCTGTACATACTCCTCTCTGCCCGTTTCATTCTTTCTACTTTTCGCTCTCAGCAGCCTGATACTCCCGATACGCTTCCTGATATACCTTCCAGGTACCTTCACCGTGACACACCATGGTCACTTCTTCCACTACCTGTGTCCATTTCAGAAAATCACAGATTGTCCGCACCGCGATCTTCGCTGCCTCTTCCACCGGATAGCCGTACACCCCTGTACTGATCGATGGAAATGCAATCGTCTTGAGACCATACTGTTCTCCCAGTTTCAGGCAGTACTCATAACACCCCTGCAGCAGCACATCCTCATAATTATATCCACCATGCCAGATAGGTCCCGGCGTATGAAGCACATAATGTGCCGGCAGATTGTACCCTTTGGTAATCTTGGCCTTACCGGTATCACATCCGCCTAACGTCTTGCATTCCTCCAGCAATTCCGGTCCTGCTGCCCGGTGAATCGCACCGTCTACCCCGCCTCCTCCAAGAAGCGTTGTGTTGGCAGCATTCACAATTCCGTCTACCGCATAGGTGGTAATATCGCCCATTTCAATCTTAAATTTTCCCATAATAACAAATCCTCCCGCCTTATTCGGTTATTTACACAGTTCCCCCACTACCTGGTTAATAACCTTACCGTCAGCTTTCCCTTTCAGTTCTCCCATGACAGCTTTCATGATCTGTCCTTTATTTTTCGTTGCCAGAACCTCTGCAAATTTTTCCTGCAGACAGATTTTCACCTCTTCTGCAGACATCAGCTGCGGAGCATATTCATTAATAATATTGTAACGAGTCCGGTACTCTTCGATCAGATCGGTACGTTCTGCAGGGCAGGTGTCGATCTGTTCTTTTACTGTTTTCAGTTCTTTTAAAATTACCTGATCTACCAGTTCCGGTTTTATATCATCTCTGTGACCTTCATCGATCGCTACTTTTTTTACTGCGGAAATCAAAGAAGAAATAGCCTCTTTTCTTACTTTGTCTTTCGCTTTCATAGCTGTCACCATGTCTTTTTGTAATACTGCTAATTCCATTGTCTTCTCCTCCTGTATATACAATTATCGCTGTGTCTTATTTTACCTCGAATCGACATTTACTTCAAGCCCGGGATATCATCAAAATCAGTTCAGCGGCCCGATTATTGATATGCACATGCAAAAAAAAAGAGAAAAAGCAACCGGGCTTTCTCTCTTTTTCTGTAATCTATGCTTATTCTTAATGCAAAACGTTAGTTCCCACTGTCATCTGAGGAGCTATCCGCACTGCTGTCAGCCTGCACTTCTGTCACATTTGCATTTTCCAGGATCAGATTACTGACACGGTTCAGCATGATGCTCTGTTCTACATTATCCTGACCATAAGTCTGGATCAGTTCATCTTCGGTACATCCATATTCTGTCAGCATATCCTGCAGAGCTTTCTGATAATCGTCATCACCGATGGCAAATCCTTCTTTGTCACAGATTGCCTGGCATACCAGCGCCTGCGCTGCTACGTTCTTACCGTACTCTTCCATATTGGACTGATATTCTTCCTGCGTCAGTCCGGAGGACTCAATATAAGCATCCAGTTCCATTCCTGCATACTTTGCATAAGTCTCCACCTGCTGTTCATACAGTTTTTTTCCGACTTCAACCAGTGTCTCCGGATATTCATTGATGGTACAATTGTCGATCACCTGTGTCCATGCGGCATAACGAACCTGATTCTCTGCTGTCTGTTCATTGCTCTCTTCCTGTTCTGAACGGATACCTGCTTTATAGTCTGCTAGATTGTCATATCCTTCGATATTGTCTGCCACCCACTGATCCGTAGGCTCGCTTAACGGCTCTTTCACCGCATTGACTGTAACGGTAAATTCTACAGCCTTTCCGGCAAGATCCTGTGTATAATCTTCCGGAAAAGTCAGATTCAGCGTACGGGTCTCCCCTTTTCTTGCACCGATCAATCCGTCTTCAAAACCATCGATGAACTTTCCGGAACCCAGTTTCAGATCTGCTCCCTGATCACTTCCTCCGTCAAATTCTTCTCCGTCGATCTTACCTACATAGTCGATATTTACTGTGTCACCTTCTTTTGCAGCCTGGTCTACTTCCACCGGATAGTTTGCCAGCGCATTATCGATCTCATTCTGTACATCTTCGTCCGTTACAGACTGGATGGTCTTTTCTACGGTCACACCTTTATAGTCACCGAGTGTCACACATTTTTCCACATCGATACCTGCCATCAGCTCTGCGGTTGTTGGTGTATCTTCGGAAGTATCCTCCGTGTTGTCGGACTCTGTCTCTTCCGCGTCATCTGTCTTGGCTGTCTCTTCTGTTTTTGTATCCTTATCTTTTGTAGCTGTCTTCTGACTGCATCCGGTTACGGAAAGTGCCATTACCAGAAGCATGCTGATCATTATCGCTCTTTTCTTCATAAATCCTCCATTTTCATCCCATTAACAGGCACAATACCTTTTGTTTATATCATATTTTTCTTTAAATGAAAAGTATATCTGCCAGATTTCACATTTTTTTCAGGCTTTTTCATCTTCTCCGCCTGTAGCCTGTGTATCTGTTTCATTCGCTGCCATCGGTCGTTTGCTGTCATAGATTTCCTGAAAATCCAGAATCCCCGTAAAACGCCCGGCATCCTTATACAGATCCTGATACATCCGGTAACCATCCACATTCATATAGCTGCATCGGAGATACTGCTCCGTCAACTGTGTTTTTGTTCCGCTGATATCCATGCTGCCATAATACAGAAATCCCTGTTTTTTCAGTATCTGATATACCGGATCCGACTCATCATATGCTTTCCATCCACGGCTGTCTGTACCGGACGGAAACAACAGAATCGTGGTGTTTCCCACAAGTGTTCCCACACTTTCGTTCCATTTTGTAAGATCCGCAGATACGGCCTCTTCATCACTGCCATAATTGGTTCCATCATATCCATTACAGGCAAACTCCCATCCGGCACTTTTCAGAGCTTCGATCACAGGCGCTGCCGCCTCTTTTTCTGCTGCTGTATCAAATACTCCATATTTCGCCGCATAACGGTTATCCGTTGATGTTGCCAGAGCATCATCCGTCCGATAACCAAGAATTCCGTTATATCCGGTAAGTCCCAGGATCCCTCTGGCTCCATTATTGGAAAAGTCCGGGTGTTCCTGAATAAATGCCTCCACACACGGAACCACATCAAAGGCTCCTGTCACAGTACTGCCATCTGAAGCCTGACGTTCACAGGTAAGTGCTCCGTTGCCATCCAGTACCAGCCTGGATGCCAGACCCTGTCCGGACAGTTCCAGATCATAATTCACATTCGTCTCTGATAACAGCAACGGTTTTTTCCCGGATGGCAGCATCAGCTTTTTGGCCTCCATCGCCCCATCTTCATTGACCGCTGCAAGATCAGAAAACCGCACCAGCACATATCCTTCTTCATACAACTGCCCCAGCATGGCGTTGAACTCATCCACCGTCACGCGGGTCTGATCCAGTGTCGCTGCGGCACTGCTGTCTTCCTGTCCGAAAGCCTGATCGGTATCCGCGATCAGACTTTCGAAAGACAGATGGAGAACCTTCTTAAGATCCACCGCTTCCATCTGCACAGTTTCTTCTGTCACCTGGGTTTCCTGTTTTTTTGAATCTTTTTTCCCGGCTGCTGACTGCCTGTACTTTTTTACTCCGCAGGAAACGGCGGAGCCGATCCCCACAAGTATCAGTACAAAGATCAACACAAGGATTCCCCTCAGAATCAGTGCTTTTCTCCGGCGTCTGCGGCGCCGTTCCTGAATCATACGCTGTCTGCGTATCCGGCGTTTGCGCTCCTCAGGCGATTCTTTTACTTTCTGTCGTGTTGTATCATTCATGTTCTTTCCTTATATGTAACGGTTTCATTCCCGCACCGTTCATCTTATCCTTGTATCCTTTTATAATGACGGCATATCCGTACGCGCCGGATCCAGAATCTGTGTCGCATCAAACAGATCACTGGTTCGGTTTTTCTCTCCGTGGACATCGTTCCACAGACGGTAACCATCCAGGTTTCGTCTTCCCTGACGCACATAATTATCACGGATCTGTAAGAAATACTGTGAAGAATCCACATTGCAGAAGAAATTAAATCCCTGGCTCTTCAGATATGTGAACTTTTCATTATCACTGGAATAATCATGCCAGTCTGCAAGATCCTGTCCATGAGCAAAAATAATCGTATCTGTGCCGCCGACTAACGGTGCTACATAGCTGAGCCATTTCTCTGTATCTTTCTGGATACTCTCAAGACTTGCATCACCGATCCGGATATGTCCCCAGGTATGACTGGCGAACTTCCATCCGTCTGCTTTGATAGCATCGGCTACTTTTTTTGCTTCTTCACATTCTTTGTCATAATCAAAATCCGGATGGGCATCCAGCCATGCCTGCTGATCTGCTGTCAGATTCTCTCTTGTCTTATAAGCAATATCGGTACGATATCCCAGAATACCATTGTATCCTGTCAGTGCGATCGTTCCCCTTGCTCCATGGTATGCACCGTCCGGATGTTCTTCCAGAAACTGATCCAGCAGAGGAATACAGTCGTATGCACCGGTTACGGTAGTTCCGTCAGCCTGGATATACTCACAGGTCGGTTTCCCGTTCTCGTCCAGTACTATTTTTGAAGCGACACCGCGACCGTCATAACTGTGATAGTAAGACAGGTCATCCAGCGATAATACAAACGGTTTTTTTCCTTCCGGAAGCATAATTTGATTCGTGGTAAAATGAACCGTTCCGTTCTCATCTGTCGTCTCTGTTACCATATCATGAAGATCGATCAGCACATAGCCATTGTCATACATCGCCTGTGTGATTTTGTTAAATTCGTCTACCGTTGTCATCCACTGCTTGAATCCGGCTGCTGCACTGTCATTGCCGGCAAACCCCCGCTCCGGATCTACAACCAGTGAATGATAGAAAACATGAGTGATCTCGTTCATGTTGACCGCTACCAGCGTAGATTTGTCCGCTTCATAGCCTGCGATCTTCGCCACGATATCCGCATCTTTGTCATAATTATCCAGAGATTTTAACAGTTCAATCGCACCGTCATAATCATATCCCTGTGCCATAACATCTGCCTGATCGATGGATTCCTTACGCTGTTTGTTTTTTGCCTCTTCCTCCTGGATCAGTTTCTCCTGTTTCGCTTTTTCTTCCGCTTTTTTCGCTTTTGAACGGCGCACCTGAGCAGATACCAGTGCGATGGATCCGATCAGGATCAGGATCAGCACACCAAGAACTGCGGCACGCATGATCATCGCCTGCTGACGTCTTTTTCTTCTGCGTTCTCTCCGAAGCCGTTCGATTCGCCTCTGTCTTTCTTCTTCCGTCATGGGTGGTCTTTTCTTTTGTTCCTGACTCATTTTTTTACTCCTTTATTTAGACTTTTGTATGGTTCTTCCGGCGGTCTCTGTGGTTTCCTGATTCCATCCGGTTATTTCTCCATCCAGGTCAGTTCTTATCTCTTTAAAAAAAAGCTGATACCTACCAGATATTATAGCATGAATCCGTTTGAAAGCCATAGCAAAATCGGATTTTCCTGAGATTTTCCCCGATTCTGATTGCCTTTTGCCCATATCAGTGATAAAATAGACAGGCATGGAATGATGGATTCGTGCTTGTATCACAGGACAGGAGGAAAAGTATGAAAGTCTGGCAGGTATTATTAATTATTTTAGTGATTTTGATTGCCGTACTGGTTGTCCTTTATTTTCTTGGCAAACGTGCACAGAAAAAGCAGGAGGAAAATCAGGCACAGATTGAGGCTGCAAAACAGACCGTCAATATGTTGATCATTGATAAGAAGAGACTTCGGATCAAAGAATCCGGACTCCCGCAGATGGTAATCGATCAGACGCCGAAGCTGATGCGCAGAACAAAACTTCCCATCGTAAAAGCAAAGATCGGTCCGAGAATTATGACGATGGTTGCTGACGAGAAGATTTTCGATCTGATCCCATTGAAAAAAGAAGTGAAAGCTACAATCAGTGGTATCTATATCACAGATGTCCGCGGTGTCAGAGGTCCTCTGGAACAGCCAAAACAGAAGGAAAAGTTCTTCCGGAGAATGAAAAACAAAATCGCAAAAAAAGACAAATAAAACTCAAAAACGGAGCTTATTTTCCAGTGATGGATGATAAGCTCCGTTTTTTGTTGCATTGCATATCAATCAATAATTGGTCCGGTGGACCAATTTTGATTATGCTCTGAAAAATGTAGTCTCTTTGCTGCCCTTCGGGGTTACACGGATATGCATCTGACAGTCCGCTACTTTCTGACCATTCATCCCCAGAACATATTCTGTCTTTATCTCCAGAAGTTCCTCTTCTTCCCCTAAATTTACTCCGGTCGTTGTGATATCCATCTGGATCGGACCATATGGTGTCTGATAGCAGGCCATGTTCTGTTTTTCTGTCTCAAAGACCATATTGGTCTGTACCGGTCCTTTTTTTCGCACTTCCATATGACCGGGACGGATCTTGACCAGGTTATGTATCGGTTCGTCAAGTCCTTCCATCTGTTCCTCATACAACAGATAGTGGGTATTGTTCCGGTAATAATATTCTCCGACAGTGATCAGCTCCAGAGGTTCATCAGAACCATGGGGGTCATCCGTGGTCTGCATACCTTTCAGATGGATCAATACTTCTTTTGTCATCTTTTTATTCCTCCAGATTTACCTGTTTTGTCATCTCCACATCATAGGGGAGAATGGAGTTGGCAAAGCTTTTGAACTTTTCTGCCGCATCACTTACATAGAAACGGTATGGAAATTCTTCTTCTACCGATCCCTGATTCAGCAGGTCCTGTTCGATCAGTAATTGTTTTAATGCCAGTGAGGTTTCGTATGCCGGGTTTACCAGCTGTACCTGATCACCCATAATAGATCCGATCACCCCGCGGAGTAGTGGATAATGGGTACAGCCAAGGATCAGGGTGTCTACTTTTTCGTCCTGCATCTCTTTCAGGTATCTGCGGGCCACGATCTCTGTGACCGGATCTTTTCGCCAGCCCTCTTCTACCAGTGGCACGAATAACGGGCAGGGTTTTCCGACTACCGTGATTTCAGGATCAATCTGCTGGATCAGTTCTCTGTACAGGTGGCTGTTGATGGTCGCTTCGGTTGCGATAACACCAACTCTTTTTTTTGTAGTCTCTCTTGCCGCTACCCTGGCTCCCGGTTTTACCACACCGATGATCGGGATATCGATTTCTTTTTCAAGGGTATCAAGTGCCAGCGCACTTGCTGTATTGCAGGCGATCACAATTGCTTTTACGCCCTGTTTTTGCAGGAATCGGACGATCTGTCTGGAGTACCGGATAACGGTTTCTTTGGATTTGCTTCCATAAGGAACGCGGGCGGTATCTCCGAAGTATACGATTTTTTCCATGGGCAGGTTTCTCATGATTTCTCTGGCTACCGTGAGCCCGCCGACACCGGAATCAAATACACCTATCGGTGCGTTACGATCTGTTTTCATGTCTCTTCTCCCATTCAGGTTTCCTGTTTTTACAGTTACATTTTTCTTCTGTCACTGCTTACATACTTATCATATTCTACCTGTTTCGTAAGAAGAATTCAAGTCTAAACCGGATTTTCAGCTTCTGTGGATGCAGAAGGAGGTCATAAGCATCTTCATCGAGTACCTGTTGCAGTTTTTCTTCGCCCTCTTCGGTCATGGAAGGCTCCAGCGCATCCGCAAAACACAGGGAGGGGTAGAGGACGCACCACCAGTTATGGCCTTTTGCCTGTCCGATATCTACGCGAAGGGCATCATAGATTCCTTCCGGGAAAGTACAGGTTCCATAGGTTTTTTCAGGGAACCATTCTTTCTGAAGAGTTACGGTGACGGGTTCCGGGGCGGCCATACGGGTGGCTTCTTTTCGGATGTCCGGGAGATTTTTCCTGATGCACTGTATGGTTTCTGATTTACTGGTGTTTTCGGAGAGGATGGGTGTCAGCCATTCCAGGAGGGATTGTTTTATCCGGAGTTTTTTTTGCTGGTCGGCAACGGTATCACTGTTGGCTCTTATGTGAAAGCGCAGTACTTGTGTTGCGATTTGTTGCTGAAGAGTGGAAGTGGACTTGTCTTGGAGATAGCGGGGGGATTCTGTCACGAGAAGTAATGAGAGGAACAGGAGGGCTGTTAGGGTTGCGTGGGATTGGTGTTTCATTTTTTATGGCTCCTTTTGTTTTTTTTAGAGGATTGACGGGGGTGGGGGATGTTATTCATTCTTGGGGTGGAATATTGTTGGTGGCGTGAAATCATAGTCAAATGCGGATAAAACAATGTCCCTGCCCCGGAATGTGAGATATTTCTCTTGCTCAGCCTTATTGCCAACCGACACGGACGAAACAATGCCCCTGCCCCGGAGCGTGAGACAACCGCCGGCAACGCAAATCTGAGCATTAACTTCGGCTATGTTCACGAGGGTCAGCGGACCCTCGCGAAAGCCTGCGTAAATGCTGGATCTCATATTTGCTAAAGGCGCCGGCAAAAGGCTGTCTCACGCTCCGGGGCAGGGGCATTGTTTCTGGGTATTGAAAAGCGGCAGGTATGTATAGTGTGGATAGTGTTGAGTTTCGGATATTGCAGGCAATTATTGTGTTTTTCTGGGGTACCAGGCACATAGACAATCAGGAGGACAGAGGGTTATGAACTCCTGTTCTCCTGATTTTTTATGTATCGCTTATACACTTGTCTGCGAATCCCAGTTTGTGGGAGATTTTATCCGAATGAGGGCGGCGTAGCGGGCTACGCTGAGGCTTTTTAAACTGTGCAATCGGATTCGTAGACAAGTGAATGATACAGTTATTTCGAAAACGATGTACTAGTTCTGACGGATGTCGATAATGCCGTTTGCAAGGATTTCGTCATCGAACTGGTAGGAGGCGCCTGTGCCGTTGAGGTTCAGGTACATTTCTTTCAGGTCGCTTTCGTTGACGATCCATGCCATGGATATCTGGATGCTTTCGCCCGGTTTGAGGGACGGGATATAGTTTCCGCCATTACCATAGTTCTCGGTTACACTGCAGTATTTCATTTCACCGGTTCGGGCTGCTCCGTCCCAGGTGCAGCAATCGTAGCCGTCTCCGGCTTCTTTGCCCGGTGTATACACTTTGTATGTACTTCCATCGTTGTGGCACATCATCAGGGAACCAAGGTAGAGTATATGGTCTGCTTCCTGGTCTGATGTATTGGTGTATGTGACGGTAGTATATACCAGTTTTTGCTGTTCGGTCTTTGTTTTTACGACTTCATCCAGCGTATTAACTCCGTCTCCTTCCCGGATGTAGGAGATTGTGTTTTCTTTTAATTTTCCGTCTTCTCCGACAGCATCTTCCCATTCCTCCGGAATCTGGCCGTTCAGAAGCTGAAGGTCATCTGTGATCTGAACAGAATCTACCGTTGCCTGTATCGGAATATTGTCTGCGTAATTTCCATCTTTATCTTCACCGCTGGCTGTCAGATCAACTTTCTCTCCGACTTCGGCAACCGGAAGCCGGTCAGCAGATATACTGGTTACAGCTTCGTCCCCCTGTACCTCTTCCGGTGAGACAATATCACTCCAGGTATACATACCGGCAGTTTCTATCATGGTATCTTTTTCTGTGATCTGAAGATTATCTGCTACCTTCAGGGCGTCCTCTTTGGATACATCATCGCCCACATAGATGGTGATCACACGGTATTCTTCCGGACAAAACAGGTAGATACGCTGGTTAAAGAAGCCGTCCTGTATCACTTCATGATATCTCAGATAGACACCTTCGTACTTGCCAAAAGTATGTTCCTCACTCTCTACGATATTTTTATCTTCTTTTGCTTTCTCAAAATCATCACTGTCAAGCAGTACAGAACTAAATGTAAAGCCACCGTTTTGTGCTGTATATTGCAGATGATCTTCATCTGTCCATGTCATGCCATCCGGAATATAGTTCGTTGAGATTGCCACATCATGAATCTGTTCCGGGAGCTGCACGGATGTTCCGGCATCTGCCTGAATCCCAGTCTCCACACGGTAATTTCCCTGTTTTTCCACATACATATGGTACAGTCTGTTGCCGGCATACGCCACTGTGGAAGTAGCAAGCAGACACAGGGCGGCAGCGGCGGCTGCCTGCACTTTGTTCCATTTTCTTTTCTTCATGGGTACCACTTTGGTGTCCTGCAGCTGTCTGCTGACTTCTTCCTGTACCATCTTATGAATAAAATCGGGAGTTTCCGGGATATTGTTTTTCATCTCTTCTAATCTCATGTCCACGCCTCACTTTCCTGCAGATCCTGTCGTAATTTTCCTCTTGCTCTGGCCAGTCTCTTCTGTACGGCTCCTTCGCTGATATCCATAATCTGCGCAATCTCTCTGATGTTAAAATTCTCAATATAATACAGAATCACCGGCATCCGCAGATCTTCTTTCAGAGAACCTACTGCTTTGTACAGATCGCTGTAGTCACTCTTTTCATCCGCTGCAAGCTCTGTCGTCTCACACATCTCGTCCAGAGAAATCACCTTACTTGCCTTTCTCAGGATGGAATAACACTCATTGATCAGGATCCTCATCAGCCATGTTTTTGCATATTTGTCATTTCGCAGTGTATACACTCCGGAAAATGCCTTTACAATCGTCTCCTGTATGGCATCCGCACAGTCCTGATCGCTGTATAACATGGATTTTGCAGTAGAATACATCTGCCTCTCGGAATCCAGGATCAAGGTTCCTAATTGTTCTTTTGTCACTTTTGCACCACCTTTTCTGGTTGGTTTGCCGGCCGGCTTTTTTTGTTTACATAGATTAGACGGAAAACTCCGGAAAATATCCCTCTCTGATTTCTTTTTTATCGCAACTGTTCAGTACCCTCACAGTTATCTATTGAATAGTTACTTTTTATCTTATCACATTTCTTCCCTGACTGTATGAAAATTATCTTTCTATTATGCACAGACAACAGGAGCCTGAGAATTCTTCTACTGATCCTCAGACTCCTGCTGTCTATAGCTGCAATATGTAATTAGCTTTTTTATTCCCGCATCTCCTTCTGATACTTTTTATTTGCTTTCCACGATCCTCCGCTCTTTTCCATCTGCGATCTTCAGGAAGATGAATCCGAGGAAGAAAAAGATTGCCTGTGATGCCACTGCAATATTAATGGTTCCTCCAGCCAGTTTTACTCCTGCGATCACAGCCGATCCAAGGAAAGATGCTCCTTTTGAAAAAATATCATACAGACCAAAATATTCTCCCGAGTTATCCGGTGGAATGATCTTGGAAAAGTACGATCTCGACAGGGACTGGATGGATCCCTGGAAGCATCCCACACCGAATGCCAGAAAACTGAAACCTATCAGGTTCTTTAAGGTCAGCGCATACAGGCAGACGATAAAATACCCTGCAATGCATACCAGGATCAGCTGTACGGTATCGTACTTCTTCGACAATTTTGCAAATACCAGTGAACCGCCAAAGGCAACAACCTGTGTCGCCAGCAGACAGATCACCTGGCCCACAGTGCTCAGGTTCAGGTCCGTTCCGATATTGATACAGTTATCAATAATCGTTCCCACGCCATCGATGTAGAGAAAGAATGCGATCAGAAAGAAAAATACTTTTTTATCTTTTGTTGCGATAAACCTGATGGTTTCAAAGATCCTGCGGAACGCACTTCTCACTGCATGTTCTTTCTTTTCCACGTAATTGATCTGTTTATAATTCTTTATCAGCGGAACCGTCACCAGAAGCCACCAGAGCCCCGTAACCGCAAACCCGATCGCCATGGATAACTTACCGGAAATAATACCCGCCATATCCGGTCCGAGTACATAAGCCACCAGCGCGATCAAAAACGGAATACACGATCCAAGATATCCCCATGCATAACCATAAGAAGAAACTTCGTCCATCCGCTCTTCCGTGGTGATATCGTTTAACATCGAGTCATAAAACATCAGGGACATATTGTAAAAGATCTTGGTTGCTGCAAACAGGAGCAAAAATACGATCCACTGACAGGCAAATCCATTCAGGATGCACCCACAGACACCCACTGCAACGGTACTGGTAAAAAAGATCTTTTTCATGCCTTTATAATCAGAAATCGCTCCACACACCGGACCCAGCAACGCAACCACGATCGTGATCACCGCAATCGCCATCGAGTAATAAGCCGTTGCCCGATCCGATGTCAGCTGCCCCGGCTTTGTCCCTATCGCCATCGCCTTAAACCAGATAGGTATCAGCGCACACGCCAGCATCGTATACGCCGAATTACCCACATCATAAAGCACCCAGGCGAACTCTTTGTCGTTCAGATTGCGGAATATTCTTCTCTTCTTCATACAGCGTCCTCCATCCCTATATAAATTTTCTGAAAATTATCTTTTTTCACGACACATTATATAATTTATTATATATGAGAATGATTAATTTCACAATCTTCTTCGAGTAAAATGCTTGTTAATTTTCTCGCAGATACAACAATCACAGCGTATTCCTCTTTTCAATTCACAGTCGATCCGTATGAAAAAATCCAACATACGGATCTAGCACGACTGCTTCCAACGCTGTTCCGCACATACCTGCCAGTAAAGAATACGCAAAAGATAACATCGCATTTACATTATCCAATGGCGGTCTCTTATTTCTTCCATGGAAATAAAATTCCTGGCAATCGCCACACTTTCCTCTCTTTTTTCACTGATCCTATACTGCTGTTTTCTCAGTGTTACATTTCCTCTGACCTCTCCCGTAACCCTCGCCAGAAAACGACCATTTCCTGACATAAAAGATAAATCAATATTTCTTTGCGCGCATGCTCCCATCAGTGCCGGACTGGCTCCTGTATAACCGAAAGTAATAATCGCCTGCAAATTATGTAATGGAATTCTTCCAACTTCTTTTTTATCTTCCAACACCACTACATTTTCTCCATCCAGGGACAAATATCGGTTGCCGGATGTCACATATAATGTATTCAA
>NZ_JALFPR010000056.1:0-27910 GCF_022785585.1 Oliverpabstia sp.
ACCTGATTCCGCGCTATAATGGCGATCAGGCAGGTATCACCTGGAAACCGGGCGAACTGAAGGATGAAGTGAGAGACGAGATTGTTGCGAAAGTGACAGCCGCATTAATGTAACAAAACGGACAGGACGATAAGGTGTATCTGCTTATCGTCCTGTCCGTTTTATAAATCATATGCAACTGTTCGATGTCTTCACGGTTATGAGCCGGAACTCACTTACTTCGCACAATCCCAAAGCATTCCCACAATCTTGCCGATGGAATCCATCTGGCTGCTTTTGCTCATCGCTTCGATATACTGCTCTCTGTTCTTGTAGAGGTCACGGATCGTTTGCAGCAGTTTCTCATTGGTGATCTCTTCTTCTTCCAAAACTTTACTGTAACCCAGTCGTTCGAAGGAACGGGCATTCAGAATCTGGTCACCGCGGCTGGCATTGGCAGAAAGAGGAATCAGCAGATTTGGTTTCTTTAAGGCGCTGATTTCGCAGATTGCATTGGCTCCGGCACGGGAAATTACCAGATCAGACAAAGCGAAGAGATCTGAAAGTTCATCTTTAATATACTCATACTGTACATAACCTTCTGTATCTGTCAGGGAGGTATCCAGTTTTCCTTTTCCACAAAGATGGATGATCTGAAAATCCTTTAACAGATCTGGCAGGATGTTGCGGACAGCGGTGTTGACAGCGACGGAACCAAGGCTTCCGCCAATGATCATCAGAACCGGTTTACCGGCTTTCAGCCCGGTAAAGCGAAGAGCTGCTTCCGGATCACCCTGCAGAAGTTCCTGACGGATCGGAGTTCCGGTAAGGACTGCCTTATCAGCAGGAAGCTTGCTGACAGTTTCCGGGAAATTACAGCAGACTTTCACAGCGGACGGGATACAAAGCTTGTTGGCAAGTCCCGGAGTCATATCGGACTCATGGATAATTGCCGGAATCTTACAACGCTTTGCCGCAATGACAACAGGAACACTGACAAATCCGCCTTTGGAGAAAACCACATCCGGTTTCAGTTTCTTCAGCAGTTTTCTGGCTTCGGAAAATCCTTTCAGCACACGGAAAGGATCGGTGAAGTTCTTTACGTCAAAATAACGTCTCAATTTACCGGAGGATATTCCGTAATAAGGAATTCCCATCTCTTCGATCAGTTTTTTTTCAATTCCGTTATAGGAACCGATATAAGAAATTGTAAATCCCTGTTCTTTCAATGCTGGAATCATAGCAATATTCGGTGTCACGTGACCTGCGGTACCGCCGCCGGTAAGTACGATATGTTTCATAATGTCCTCCTGAATGCATAATACTCTCACGGAATCTTTCGTCTGTTGTTTGGCGATTGATTTTCCGAAAGGGCAGTAGTAGAATCAATGTTTTTACATATAATATTTTTAATAGTTTCATTGTATCTTATTAAGAAAAAAAGTCAAGAAACCCATAATTATTAAAAGAAAATAAAAAGGAAAAGTATTTTGCATTTCTGTATATATACGCGTATAATAAGAATATAAAAGCAAAAACGTGATAAGATTCTGAAAATAAAAGAAAAGGAGGGGTTTTTATGAAGATAACATTTGTGGGTGCGACACATGAAGTTACAGGGAGCTGTTATTTTCTGGAAGCCGCCGGTAAAAAGTTTCTGGTAGATTGTGGAATGGAGCAGGGACCGGATAATTTTGAGAATATACCGATTCCTGTGCCGGCTTCGGAACTTGATTTTGTACTGCTGACACATGCACATATCGATCACTCCGGAAAACTTCCGGTTCTGTATGCGGAAGGCTTCCGGGGAAATATTTATACGACATATGCCACGGTAGATCTGTGTGAGATCATGCTTCGTGACAGTGCTCATATCCAGATGTTTGAGGCGGAATGGAGAAACAGAAAAGGACGGCGCTCCGGCAAGGAACCGGTACAGCCGCTGTATGATATGAACGATGCACAGGGAGCAATCTCTCATCTGGTGGGATGCCCATATCAGCAGATCCTGGAACTGGCTGACGGGATTCAGGTACGGTTCGTGGATGCCGGTCACCTGCTGGGTTCAGCAAGCATCGAACTGTGGCTGAAAGAAGACGATACAGAACGGAAAATCGTATTTTCCGGTGACATCGGTAATAAGGATCAACCGTTAATTAAGAATCCAACGTATCTGCAATCTGCAGATTATGTGGTGATGGAGTCTACCTACGGTGACCGCAGCCATGGTCCACGGGCCAGCTATGAAGATGAGCTGGCAAGAGTGATCCAGAGAACCTTCGACCGGGGAGGGAATGTGGTGATCCCTTCGTTTGCAGTGGGAAGAACACAGGAGATGCTTTATTTTATCCGTAAGATCAAGGCAGATCATATGATACAGGGACATGATGGTTTCCCGGTGTTTGTGGACAGTCCGCTGGCAGTAGGAGCAACTACTATATTTAATGAACATCACAAAGACTGTTTTGATGAAGAGGCGATGGAGCTGGTCAATAAAGGAATCAATCCGATCACGTTCCCGGGACTGAAACTTTCCATCACCAGTGAAGAATCCAAATCCATCAACTTTGATGACCGCCCGAAGGTCATTATCTCGGCCAGTGGTATGTGCGATGCCGGTCGGATCAAGCATCACCTGAAACACAATCTGTGGCGACCGGAATGTACGGTTCTGTTTGTGGGATATCAGGCAATCGGTACACCGGGGCGTGCGCTGGTGGAAGGAGCGAAAGAGATCAAACTGTTCGGGGAAGAGATTCAGGTCAATGCAGAGATCAAAGTTCTGCCTGGCGTCAGTGGTCATGCAGATAATGAGGGACTGATGGAGTGGGCGAAAGCTTTCGAAGAGAAGCCAAAACAGGTATTTGTGTGCCATGGAGAAGATACTTCCTGTCAGGTACTGACCGGAAGACTGGAAGATGAACTTCATTATACGGCGATAGCACCGTACAGCGGAACTGTTTACGATCTGAAAGAAGCAGCATTCATCAGCTGTCCGGAAGGTGTGTTCATCCGCAAGCAGGAGACAAAACCGCAGTCGAAAGGTTCCGGTGTATATCAGCGACTGGTTGCAGCCGGTCAGCGGCTTCTTACGGTGATCCGTCATAACGAAGGCGGAGCAAACAAAGACCTTGCGAAACTGACCAGCCAGATCAATAATCTTTGTGATAAGTGGGACAGATAGTTTTACGAACAGCTGTATCAAAAATAAAAAGTGCCCCTGTCAAAAGATCGGCATGTCTGGCAGAGATCTGTCTGTTATGTCGGCCTTTTGACAGGGGCATTGTGTTACGTATGTGCAAAGAACATGATATGTTTTCTGATTACTGGTTCAGCGCTTCTTTCAGGGCTTTTGCAAGCTGATCCGGACATGAAGTGGATTTGAAACCACAGGTAGTTCCTTCCAGACGATTGATCACGTCCCGGGCATCCTGTCCTTCTACCAGAGCACCGATTCCTTTCAGGTTGCCGTTACATCCGCCGGTAAAACGAACATTGTATACTTTGCCGTCTTTCAGGTCGAAGTCGATCTGAGAAGAGCAGGTTCCTTTTGTCTTGTATGTCATGATAATTCCTCCTTTAATTTTACATGTACTTCCGAATCCGGTACATTTTAGATCTGCAAGTTATTATAACAAATATTACGTCTGATTTCCAGTAGGTGAATCGAAATGTTATAATTTGTCATAACAGCAAAACGGAAGGAAAAAGGTTGAGGAAAAAATGATGCTTTGTTATAATGAAGAGCAGGCAAAACTCCCGGGAAGCAGGAGAAGACCGGAATTACAGAGGATATGAGTACTTTTATAAAAAGTGTAACTGTTCAGTACTTTCACAGTTACGGACAAAAAAGAAACAGGAGAGAAAAGATGAAAAAAATCGGGATTATCGGAGCAATGGAGCTCGAAGTAGAAGAACTGAAAAGCCAGATGGAAGAAGTTTGTGTAAAAGAAAAAGCATCCATGGAATTCTATCAGGGTACATTAAATGGAAAAGAGGTTGTCGTAGTACGTTCCGGAATCGGTAAAGTAAATGCAGCGGTCTGCACACAGATTCTTGTGGATGATTTTCAGGCAGAAGCGGTGATCAATACCGGAATCGCCGGATCCCTGAAGGCAGAGATCAACATCGGTGATATTGTTGTGTCTACCGATGCTTTGCAGCATGATATGGATGCCAGAGAATTTGGTTATCCGAAGGGCCAGATTCCACAGATGAATGTATTTTCTTTTAAAGCAGATGAGACACTCCGTAAAGTAGCTGTAGAATGCTGTAAGAAAGCGAACCCGGATATTCAGGTGTTTGAAGGAAGAGTGGTCAGCGGTGACCAGTTTGTGGCAAGCAGTGAAGTGAAGGATGAACTGATCCGTGAATTTGCAGGAAGCTGTACTGAGATGGAAGGAGCAGCTATCGCTCAGGCGGCCTACTTAAACCATGTTCCGTTTGTTGTTCTGCGTGCCATTTCTGATAAAGCGGATAACAGTGCAACCATGGATTATCCGACATTTGAAAAAGCGGCGGCACGTCACTGTGCGAATCTCGTGAAAGAGATGGTAAAAGCACTGTAAGAAAAGGATTTGTCATGGTAAAAACCTGTAAGAATTTGACGAACGATTTTAGTTTCAAATCAGGTATGTGGAGGATATAATATTTCCAGAACATCGTTTTGCAAATGCATGACTTCCGGATCCGGCGATCGGGGGTGCGGGATGGACAGGCATTTGCGGGAGGATGTGAAAAGTGACTGCCAATTCAGTATTGAAATAAGGGGGTACGGAAATGCTGCATATTTGGATGGAACGAAATGTGTTGTTTTACGGGATGATCGGAGCGGGAATTCTTGGAATCCTGTGTATGTTTATGGTCGACCGTTTCTACGGCAGAGCCATACGGGATGTACGCAGGATAACAGAACCGAAAGGAAAATGGACAAAAGAATTTTTGAACCAGTACCAGATGCGTCTGACGAAAGAGCAGGAGATCAATAATCCGGAGGCATTTGTGAGGACGCAGCTTGCCAGGGGAAAAACACTGGGAATCGGGATACAAAAGTGGAAGCAGGGAATCGGCTACAGCGCGGTTCTGTGCTTCCTTTTGATTCTGACGGCAGTCTATGGGACTTACCGCTATGAGCAGGCACAGCTGCTGCGTTACGAGTATGTACTGACCGGGGCGGGAATCTTCGCCCTGTTACTTCTGATGAAGCAATTTATGGGCTTTATGAATAAAGAAGATATGATTCTTGATGGTCTTCTGGACTATATGGAAAATACCCTGCCCGCCAGAAAACCGGTGCCGGATGAGCAGGCACTGAAAGAGCAGACCAGAGAGGAGCTGATCGATAAAGTAACAGAGGGGATCCGGCAGACGGCGGCAAGTGAGACAAAATTTTCTCATATGCTGACACCGGAGGAAGAGCATATTATGCGGGAGGTGATTCGCGAATATCTGATCTGAGCAGAGCGTTAACTTGTTATTCTCATAAAGCAGGCAGACACCAGCATGCGGTGTCTGCCTGCTTTCCATACAAACTACTCTTCAATCACTTCAATTTCCAGATAATCAAAATCGATCGTCTCAATAAAATTATCGGAGGTAAACCGGGTTTTATCGTGGCGTTTAAAATCCATAATATTATTGTCCAGCCAGATCGGTTTGCTCAGATCCCAGAGGTAACAGATCTCTTCGAGAGACTGGAAGATCTTATGGGTTCTCGTGTGATCAGTATCGTTGCAGATCACGGTGTCTTTCATCATGTGATTATCGGTCCATATTTTTCCCCATAAACGAAACATTGTTGGAGTCTCCTTTCCCAAAACAAAAACAGTGAACTAAGTATATCGGAAAATTCTCTTTCTGTAAAGAAAAGAAAACTATTGCGGTTGCTGAGCACGGAGTGAACAGTAACACGACTTCAGCTGTAAGATGTTTGTAAGTTTCGTTTGATGCAAAGATGTGATATGATAAAATCGTATGTAAAACAGAAATTTAAAATATCTTAAGATTTTCCCTATCCTGAAAACAAGATTTCCCTGATAAACTGACAGCGTAAAAGGAAAGAGGAAGAAGAAATGAGGTGAAGAAATGTTCAATATTCTTGTGTGCGACGATGATAAAGAGATTGTGGATGCCATTGATATTTATCTGTCACAGGAAGGATATCACATTTTAAAGGCGTACGATGGACTGCAGGCCATCGAAATCATGAAAAAAGAAGAAGTGCATCTGATCCTTCTGGATATTATGATGCCGAATCTGGATGGGATCCGGGCTACGCGTAAGATCCGGGAGACCAGCAGTGTGCCGATTATCATGTTATCTGCCAAATCAGAGGATGTGGATAAGATCCTTGGGCTGAACATCGGTGCAGACGACTATATTACAAAACCATTTAACCCTCTGGAACTGATCGCCAGAGTCAAATCTCAACTGAGAAGATATACTCAGCTTGGAAATCTGGCGACAGAAGAAAAAGAGGCGGTATACGTATGTGGCGGTCTGGTGGTCAACGATGATCTGAAAACTGTTACGGTGGACGGGGAGCCGGTAAAATTAACCCCGATCGAGTATAATATTTTAGTGCTGTTAATTAAAAATCAGGGAAAAGTTTTTTCTATTGAACAGATTTATGAAAATATCTGGAACGAAGAGGCGATTGGAGCGGACAACACAGTAGCCGTACATATCCGGCATATCCGTGAAAAAATCGAGATCAATCCGAGAGAACCACGCTATCTGAAAGTAGTCTGGGGAATCGGCTATAAGATAGAAAAGATGTAACCCTCCGTGGGAGGCTGCAAAATGGAAGAGAAAAAACAAAGAAACAAATTTTATTCTGCCTGGGCAAAGGGAATCGTGATCGCGTTGTTTCTGACAGCGGTTGCCTGCTTTTCCGTCTTTGCCATGATCTTTGGCAGTCTGATGCGCCAGGGCTTCAGCTGGGAAGAGCTGACAAGCAATTATAACAACGGGAAAAATTATCTGGAGACTCAGGATTGTGGACAACGGATGGCTTCACAGGTAAATAAAGTCCGTAACGCACTGAGTGACGGAAAGCCGTTTTTAACAAAAGGAAAACTGGATAAGACCAAGCTGGTGGATATTACGAGACTGGATGCAAAAACCAGCCAACAGAATCCGGCAACTACCTATACCGTAGAGGATCTTCTGGAACTGAAGGATAATGGTCTTTGGGATGAGTTTCAGGATGCAATCTGGAATGCGGGCAATGGCTTTTATGAAGATTACTACGAAGATGATGAGGAATTCGAAGTAGATGGTGAATATGACGAAGACGACGAGGAGCCTACAAGCACCGCTGAGGATGTAGATATCAGTGATTACACACCTCGTTTCCGTTATCTTTACAACTATGCAAGAGATTTTGAAACCGTACTTCCGGAATCCGGAGAGACGCTGGCGGAATATGCCAGAACCAATCCGAAAAAGGTATCTCTGTTTGAGCTGTATCAGCAATTATCGAATGCCATTGATCAGCTGATCTCTTACCAGTCTGCAATCAAGATGGATGATAAGACCAACGTGATCTTCATGGTGCAGAATCTGGATAACAAGACAGTATATACCAATGTGTCAGAATGGGCAGATGGGAATGTAGATCCGAAAAGTCTGAAAGATCTGATGGAAGATGTGCCGGTATTTGTAGCAGAAAGAGAAGACGGAAAACTGAAAGATGTATCTGACAATGGCACAGATGCCGGAAAGTGGATCTATAATTATTTTCAAAATGATCCCGTAACCGGAAAAAATGAGAAAATCATAGTTTCTGTAGATGTATCATTTCCTTATTCCGATGAGATCTCCGCTGCGTACGTATCTTATGAAAATTACGCAGGCTGGGGCAATGGGCTGGTAGTCGGCATGCTTATCAGTTTTGTTGCCGGTATCCTGTTTCTGCTTATCATTACTCTGCAAAGCGGTCTGGTATGCCGGGACAGAGAAGTGCATACCATGCCCGCAGATCGTATCCCTGCCGAGGTGATGCTTGCGATCTGTGGTATGGCACTGATCGGTATGGTCGGTATAGCGGGATTAGGGCTGACAGCAAGCGGCAATCCTACAGACGGCTTTTGGCTTACCGTTATAACTACCGGGGAAATTCTTGGTGCGGCGGTATTTCTTGGGGCGTATCTCAGTGTGATCCGCCGTTGGAAAGCAAAGAAGCTGTGGAGATCCAGTTTTTGTTATACCATCGTGAAAAGCTGTAAGAAAGTATATATGGCACGTACAACTTCCGGTCGGATGATAGTGGCATTTGTCGGACTGGTGTTAATGAACTATCTGCTGGCAGCTCTTTTCGGCGGATTCGGTCTGATCCTGCTGTTTTTGGCAGACGGTGTGGTTCTTTTATATATGATCCGGGAAAATGCAGGACGTCAGGTGATCTATGATGGCCTTGCAAGGCTGGCAAGCGGTCAGCTGGATTATAAGATCGATGAGAAAGATCTGACGGGTGATAACCGCCAGATGGCTGCGGCTGTCAATCGTGTAGGCGAAGGCCTGCAAAATGCAGTGAAGGAAACGTTGAAAAGTGAAAGACTGAAAGCGGATCTTATCACCAATGTATCTCATGATATCAAGACACCGCTTACTTCTATTATCAATTATGTAGATCTTCTGAAGAGAGAGGATATCCAGGATCCGAAGATCCGGGGCTATATCGAAGTGCTGGATAACAAATCCAAACGGCTGAAACAGCTGACAGAGGACCTGGTGGAGGCGTCGAAAGTCAGCTCCGGTAATGTGGTGCTGGATATGAAACCTATCCGCTTCGGAGAACTGATCCGACAGACAAATGGGGAGTTTGAGGAGAAGTTTGCAGCCAGGGGACTGCAGATGGTCTGCAAGATGGATGAGGAGCCACTGGTGATCATGGCAGATGGCCGCCGGATGTGGCGTGTTGTGGAGAATCTTTATAATAATATCGCCAAGTATGCCATGCCGAATACGAGGGTGTACGTGGAGGCGAGAAGGGTCGGCTGCAGAGTCGTGCTGGAGATCAAGAATATCTCGGAAAACCCGTTGAATATCAAGGCGGAGGAACTGACGGAGCGTTTTATCCGTGGAGATGTGTCGAGAAGCACGGAAGGAAGCGGACTGGGCTTGTCGATCGCCAAGAACCTTGTGGGATTGCAGGGGGGAACCTTTGATATTTACCTGGATGGGGATTTGTTTAAGGTTGTGATTACGTTTGAGGCGGTGGATAAAGAGAGTTAGATAAGGGGTAGGTAAGAGTCATATAAGGAGGACGCGTCAGGCTCCCGGTGGGTGTGTATGGGCAACGTGGGCAGGGCAACTTTGAGCTAGCCGCCCACAAAGTGTTGCCCATACATACCCGCCGGGAGCCTGACGCTGACTTTGGCGGATAGCTGCTTGTATGAGCTGAACGGATCCTATAATTGTAGTGCAGTTGAGCAGGAAGCAGGGAAGGCACCGTTACAGAATCCTAGAGCGTGGCTGAAGAATCATTTCCGTAAACTGGAACTCGCAGTTCACTCTTGTTTATTGGAGAGGTGAATGATGAGTGGAATGTTAAAATGTATAGTCTAATAAAAAAACGTGTGATCGGTAAATCGTAAATAATTACCGGTCACACGTTTTTTTTGCGGTTTTGAGATTAGTGAGTTTCGTCCTCGCTCTCCTTTTCGTCCTCCTTCGGCAGTTCTGTCGGGTGCAGGTTGGAGAATATGCTGGTGTCGATGGCTTTTTCTTCGCCGTTTTCTTCGGTATCTTTTCCGGCATCCTCAGGAATGTAGTTGTCGAAGAGTTTTACAAAGAAGCGGGAGTTGATATATGCCACGGTGGCGAATCCTAGCATGATGTAGAACAGGATCATGAATGGAAAGGCCTGTGCAACAAAGATTCCAAGCAATACAGGTGCCGCAGTGATCACCATCATCAGTATGGTATACGGAAGATGGCGGATGGACATCAGAATGGAATTGCGAAACAGATTTTTGGTGGTGTTGAAGAACTTTGCAAGTACCGGGTAGATCCATAAAAACAGCATGGCGTAGACAAACAGTGCTGCTACAAATATATAGGAAAAGATCCGATATACAGCTCCCTGACCGGACATCATCCGGCAGAAGTACAGATCGAATGCCAGGACGATACCAAGCAGCAGCATAATGATCTGAATGACAATTCCCTGTTTCAGATTCTGCTTAAAGGAATGGAAGAATCCTTTTACCACATAAGATTCTTCGTTGCGTGCCATCTTCAACGTGATGTAATACATGGCCGCGATCGACGGTCCCGCAGTAACCACCGGGATACAGCAGACAATACATAAGAGATTCAAGATCATGAGATCAGCGACCCTGCCCATGAAGGAGAAAAACTTGTTGTCCGGATTAAAGATGTTGTTCATAGCAAATTGCCTCTTTTCTTCGGTTTTCCGTAACTGTTCAGTACTTTCTCAGTTACAGTTTTTCTTAATAGCGATATACGCAATGATTGTCATCAGTATAGCGAATTCAATACTAAAAAGCAAGGAAAAAGGGGGATGAAAGTATTAAAAAAGTATAATCAAAAAACGGTTCGTCAAAGTGACCATGAAAGGATGAAAAAATTGGTCAAAATGCCATAAAGGAGCGGAATCCAAAAAATCAACACACATTTGTTACAAGGTCATGGTAGAAACTTTGTATAATTCGGTTATGGTCAAAAAGGGGTCTATCCGATATACTAAGTACAGTCGCAAGGCATGGTGCCTTGGAAAAACGAACATTACTTAATTTGACTAGTAGGAGGAATTAATTATGGCAAGTTTATCATTACAGCACATTAACAAGACATATCCGAACGGATTTGAAGCTGTTAAAGATTTCAACCTGGAAATTGCTGACAAAGAGTTCATCATCTTCGTAGGACCATCCGGATGTGGTAAATCTACTACACTTCGTATGATCGCTGGTCTGGAAGAAATCAGTGGTGGTACACTGAAGATTGGTGATAAAGTAGTAAATGACGTAGAACCAAAAGACAGAGATATCGCAATGGTATTCCAGAACTACGCTCTGTATCCTCATATGACAGTATATGATAACATGGCATTTGGTCTGAAACTGAGAAAAGTTCCGAAAGATCAGATCGATAAAATGGTTAAAGAAGCAGCTAAGATCCTGGATCTGGAAAAACTGTTAGACCGTAAACCGAAAGCTCTGTCCGGTGGTCAGAGACAGCGTGTAGCTATGGGACGTGCTATCGTACGTGATCCTAAAGTATTCCTGATGGATGAGCCTCTGTCAAACCTGGATGCTAAACTGCGTGTACAGATGAGAACAGAGATCTCCAAACTGCATGAGAGACTGGGTGCTACTATTATCTACGTAACACATGACCAGACAGAAGCTATGACACTGGGTACCAGAATCGTAGTTATGAAAGATGGTGTTGTTCAGCAGGTAGATACACCTCAGAACCTGTACAATGCTCCAGGAAACCTGTTTGTAGCCGGATTCATCGGATCTCCTCAGATGAACTTCCTGGATGCAACTGTAAAAGTTAACGGAAAAGACGTTACTCTGCAGGTTGGTAACTACAGCCTGAAACTGCCGGAAAACAAAGCAAAAGCTCTGATCGATGGCGGATATGATGGAAAAACTGTTGTTATGGGTATCCGTCCGGAGAACGTAACAGACGATGCTACAGCTTTCCCGGAAAGCACAGTAGAAGCTAAGATTAACGTATACGAGCTGCTGGGTGCAGAAGTATTCCTGTACTTCGATGTTGAAGGCTTCAACATGACAGCCCGTGTAGATCCTCATACAACATCCAGAACAGGTGATACCGTAAAATTCGGTCTGGATATGTCCAAAGTTCATGTATTCGACAAAGAAACAGAACTGACAATCACCAACTAGTCAAAAGTAAACATATATGGTGCCGATTCCTTCGGGAGTCGGCACTTTTTACTTTAGTAAACTATTGCATTGATTTGTTGCAATTTCATGGAAAATACGATATTATGTAACTATTCGAGTGACTGCAAAGATACTGAACAGTTACCTGTTGAGAATCTATATCTGCAGATTTCTGGCAGTACCGGCAGATCCGGGAAACAGAAAAACGATAACAGATAAGCAAAAATGAGAGGATGTGAGCATTTGGTTTCAAGTCAGGTTTTACAAAAGACAATTGATGAACTTCGGGCAATCACCAGAATCGATCTGTGTGTGCTGAGTCTGGAAGGACAGAAAGTGGCTTCAACCTTCAGCGAAGAGGGGTTTGAGCCAGAATATGTAAGAGAATTTGTGAAATCACCGGCAGACAGTCAGGTATTGCAGGCGTATCATTTCTTTAAAATATACGATGATCAGAATGTGGAATATGTTCTGGTGACAAGCGGCGGAAGCGAAGATGCATACATGATCGGAAAGATCGCTGTATGTGAGATTCAGAATCTGATCGTTGCCTATAAGGAGCGCCTGGATAAGAATAATTTTATCCAGAACCTGCTTCTGGATAACCTTCTTCTGGTGGATATCTACAATCGTGCGAAAAAACTCCGGATCGATACAGAGGCGAGAAGAGTTGTATTTATTGTAGAGACAAAATACGAGAAAGACAACAGTGCGATGGAGACGATCAAGAGTCTGTACGCATCAAAACCGAAGGATTATATCACAGCAATCGATGAGAAAAATATTATCATTGTAAAAGAGGTCAAGGAAGCGGACACTTATGAGGAGTTGGATCACGTTGCAAAAACGCTGGTAGATATGCTGAATGTAGAAGCCATGTCACAGGTTCGCGTATCTTACGGAAATATCATCCATGAGATCAAGGATGTTTCCCGTTCTTATAAAGAAGCAAAGATGGCACTGGAAGTAGGAAAGATCTTCTATGCGGATAAGATAATCGTTCCATATAATAACCTGGGTATCGGTCGTCTGATCTATCAGCTGCCGATTCCGCTGTGCCAGATGTTCATGAAAGAAGTATTCGGCGAACAGTTGCCGGACACCTTTGATGAGGAGACGGTGACAACCATTAACAAATTCTTTGAAAATAACCTGAATGTCTCTGAGACATCCAGGCAGCTGTATGTGCATCGTAACACGCTGGTATATCGTCTGGAGAAACTGCAGAAGAGTACCGGACTGGATATTCGTGTGTTTGACGATGCCCTTACCTTTAAAATCGCCATGATGGTAGTAAGCTACATGAAATACATGGAAACTCAGGATTAACCGATCAATAGGAGGATTATGATGATTCAATTACTGGAAGGCGGTACCTACCTGGTCAATGGGACCGAACTGGTAGAACCGGCAAAAGCAGCAGCACAGGGACTTCCTGCGCCGGAAGAAGCAGCAAAACAGACCATGGCCTACAACATATTAAGAGACCATAATACGTCTGGAAACATGGAAAAACTTCAGATCAAATTTGACAAGCTGACATCCCATGATATCACTTTCGTAGGAATTATTCAGACAGCAAGAGCCTCAGGACTGGAAAAGTTTCCGGTACCGTATGTACTGACCAACTGCCACAACTCTCTGTGTGCTGTTGGAGGAACCATCAACGAAGATGACCATATGTTTGGCCTTACCTGTGCGAAAAAATACGGTGGTGTCTATGTTCCGCCTCATCAGGCAGTTATTCATCAGTTTGCAAGAGAGATGCTTGCCGGCGGTGGCAAGATGATCCTGGGATCTGACAGCCATACCAGATATGGCGCACTGGGTACCATGGCTATGGGCGAAGGAGGACCGGAACTGGTAAAACAGCTGCTGTCCAAAACGTATGATATCAATATGCCTGGTGTTGTTGGCGTATATATGACCGGAGCACCGATTCCCGGTGTGGGTCCTCAGGATGTGGCGCTGGCAATCATCGGAGCTGTATTTAAAAATGGTTTTGTAAAGAATAAAGTCATGGAATTCGTAGGACCGGGTGTGTCAAACTTAAGTGCAGATTTTAGAATCGGTGTGGATGTTATGACTACAGAGACTACCTGTCTGTCCTCTATCTGGAGAACCGATGATAAGATCGAAGAGTTCTATGCGATCCACGGCAGAAGCGAAGATTATAAAGAACTGAATCCGGGACCGGTTGCATATTATGATGGTATGCTGGTGGTAGAACTGGACAAGATCCGTCCGATGATCGCCATGCCATTCCACCCGAGCAATACTTACACCATTGATGAGTTAAATGCCAACTTGATGGACATTCTGGATGACGTGGAGAAAAAAGCACAGATCAGCCTGGATGGAAAGATTGATTTCACACTGAAAGATAAGGTACGCGATGGAAAACTGTATGTGGAACAGGGAATTATCGCAGGATGTGCCGGTGGTGGATTTGAGAACATCTGTGCAGCCGCAGATATTCTGAAAGGTGCAAGCATCGGAGCAGACGCATTCACACTGAGTGTTTATCCGGCAAGTACACCGATTTATATGGAACTTGCAAAGAACGGAACACTGGCAACTCTCATTGAGACAGGTGCCATTGTAAAAACAGCATTCTGCGGTCCGTGCTTTGGCGCTGGTGATACACCGGCAAATAATGCTTTCAGTATCCGCCATTCTACAAGAAACTTCCCGAATCGTGAAGGTTCCAAGATCCAGAATGGACAGATCTCTTCCGTAGCTCTGATGGATGCACGTTCTATCGCGGCGACCGCAGCAAACAAGGGACGCCTCACTCCGGCTACTGAATATGCGGGAACATACAGCAATCCGAAATATTACTTTGACGGAACCATCTATAAAAACAGAGTATTCGACAGTAAGGGTGTTGCGGATCCGTCTGTGGAGATTCAGTTCGGACCGAACATCAAAGACTGGCCACAGATGCCTGCACTGGCTGAGAACCTGATCCTGAAAGTCGTATCTGAGATTCACGATCCGGTTACTACAACGGATGAACTGATTCCGTCCGGCGAGACTTCTTCTTTCCGTTCCAATCCACTGGGACTGGCAGAATTTACCCTGTCCAGAAAAGACCCGGCTTATGTGGGACGTGCCAAAGAAGTCCAGGTAGCAGAAAAAGCCATCCAGAACGGTGAATGTCCGGCAGAAGCACTTCCTGAACTGAAACCGGTATTCGAAGCTGTTCATACAAAGTACCCACAGGTGGATAAGACCAATGTTGGTGTCGGTTCTACCATCTTTGCCGTAAAACCGGGTGACGGTTCCGCGCGGGAACAGGCTGCATCCTGCCAGAAAGTTCTTGGCGGATGGGCAAACATTGCCAATGAATATGCAACAAAACGTTATCGTTCCAATCTGATCAACTGGGGTATGCTGCCATTCCTGATTCCGGAAGGAGATCTGCCGTTTGCCAATGGCGATTATCTCTTTATCCCGGATGTACGGAAAGCAGTGGAAGAAAAATGGGACAGCATCACCGCTTATAAAGTGGGAGAAGAACTGACACCGTTTACCCTGACGCTGGGCGAACTGACCGACGATGAATGTGAGATCATCCTGAAAGGTTGTCTGATCAACTACTATAGAAATGAAAGAAACATTCAGTAGGCAGTATTTACCATCACCGAAGGTGACACGGAAAACTGAATAAACGAGAAAAGCCGGATCCCGGAGCAGATGTACACCGGGGATCCGGCTTTTTATGTGGGAAAACCTTTATCGAAGATACATAAGTATTGTTGGTCTTGAAGCAATTGTATAAACAATTATAATAAAAATGAATATATAGACAGTATAAACAGAAATATTAAAAATATAATAAAAAAATATAAGAAAAATCTTTAAAAAGTGTTGACAAATATGAATCTGTCTGTTATTATAAACTCAACAAAAAACAAAACACCTTATCAAACATCAACACCCCATTTTCTATGAAAGAGACGAGAAATCTTCATAAGAAGAATGGAAAAGGAACTGATAAAAAAATAGAATCCGAAAGATGCTAATTAAGAAAGTTAATTGAATCGGATTTCCGGAAGGTTTGGGAGGTAAGATCAGAACGTGAGGTAACAGATCTTATTCAAACGTGGAAAGAAATCAAAAACAATGTTTTCTTAAATCAGAACAAAAGGATCTGTATTTTTTATCAGGATGGAAAAGATAAGAACCCAAAAAAGAAAAGGAGGATAAAGCCGTTGTACTAAGAACATAAACTTATCATTGTAAGCGTGGTAAGAGCAAGCATTCCCCGCATAGAAAGACCTTTTATGAAGAATGAAAAAAGAAAAAAAGATGCCAGATCAGAGCATGCAGATTAGATAAAAGGTAACAAGAGCTTCTCCTTACAGTGAATACATTACCACAAAAATAATAGAAAAGATTTTAAAAGATGTGTAAAGAAACATTTTTTAAAAGAATATGAGTTCACTGAATAGACCTATATAGAAACCAAAATAGTAATTATTCGGAACGAAGAGAAAAGTAAAATGCAAAGGCTATATCCGATAGCAGGTGTATTTGAAAGAGATCTTAAAAAAGATATAATGAAAAACGTTCTGTATAGCATAGGAAAGTGAATATCCATATTTTGAAAAATTTATAAACGTCAATTATAAATTTGAAGCTGGCTATTATTCTTTATATAGATATAACATTTCTAAGTAAGTAAACGAAAAAACTTACGAGCAGGGAAGAAAGAGAAAATCAGTTTATATAGATAAAATTGAATAGGAACTCTGAAAAAACATTCCTACATAAAAAAGTATATAAAATATCCTGAAAAAGTAAAGAAAACAACCGAAAGAAAAATAAAAAAATAAAAGAAAGAGAAAAAGAGGTTTAGACAATTGAATAAAGAAGATCATTAGAACAGCCGTTATGTCGATTAAGATGAGATGTAGCGGCTGTTCGTATTTGTGTAATGAAATAGCGAAACAATGGAGGAAAGAGAAAAGCCGTGGAACAGGGTTTTTCACATTGTAGAAAAGGAAAATTGCGTTTATAATAAAAGTCTGTGGATATTTGTGAAAGAGAAAAATGTCCGGATATGGATCGGATATCGGAAAAGACATATCCGAGAACAGAGAAATAAGGAATGGAGCAGAGTGATGGTAAGATGGTCGGCAGATGATATCATATATGAAGATGAACAGATTCTTGTGTGCAGGAAACACAGTGGGATGGCGGTGCAGAGTGCGCGGGTCGGTCAGATGGATCTGGAGAGTGAATTGAGAAATTACAGGAATGGAAATTATATTGGGATTGTACAACGGCTGGATCAGCCGGTAGAGGGCGTTCTGGTTTTCGGAAAGACGCCGCAGGCTACGGCATGGTTAAATAAACAGCATCAGAATGGTATGATGAAAAAAGAGTATCTGGCTGTTTTTACAGGCACACCAGTAAAAGAAAAGCAGGGTATCTGGGAGGATTATCTTATAAAAGACGGAAAAACCAATACTTCACGGGTGACGGGTAAAAAGGATCGGATGGCAAAAAAAGCTGTACTGTCGTACAGAATTATGGACTGGAGAGATGACAGAGGACTGGCAGAGATCCGGCTGGGAACCGGCCGGCATCATCAGATTCGTGTGCAGATGGCGCATCATGGGATGCCGCTGTGGGCAGACGGAAAATATAAGAAAAAAGAAGAGATGCTGGAAGCAGAACAGGGAACGGCCATTGGTCTGTGTGCCTGGCGCCTGGAATTTGCACATCCAAAGACCGGGAAAAAAATGAAATTTGAAGTACAGCCGGAAGGTGCATGTTTCCAGGAATTTTCAGAAGCAATAAAACCGTAAAAATTATTTGATGATGAATTTAAAAAATTAGACACAAAAAAATCAAGAAAAACTTAAAGAACGCCTATGGACTATTTTGAATGGTCATGTATAATAGAGACGATGTGAAAACTTTCGCGTATCCGGTGAAAAAAGTATCTGTGCAGGTACAAAACAGTTATGTGCCGGAAGCATATTACATAAGGGGAATATAAGATGAGAAGAAAGATAGGAAGAATATTAGCCCCTGTCATGGCAGCTATGCTGGTATTTGGCGGGTGTGGAAATAAGACAGCAGACCGGGTGACAGAAAATCAGACCCATAAAACAGAGGATGAAAGTAACGAGCCGGTGGAAAAAGAACCGGCAGAAGATGAAGATGAACTGAAAGAAGAAAATCAGGAAGAACAGAATACACAAGATCAGAAAACAGATGTTGAGGAAGAGGAGGAAAAGGCAGAGATTCCGGAAGAGAGCACCCTGGATATTGATTATACATCGGTGGATGGTCTGCGCATGGAAAAAGGCAGCAGGATCTCTGTGGTGATTAAAAATACAGAGTCCGATTACTGGAAAGCGGCAAAAAAAGGAATGGAGCAGGCGGTTTCTGATCTGAATGAATATCTGGGATACAAAGGTGATGATGCGATCACCTGTACCATCGAGGGTCCAAAGGATGAAAACGGTGTCGATGAACAGGTGAATATTCTGGATATGGTACTGACGGAGAATCCGGTGGTGGTATGTCTGTCAGCAGTTGATATGAGTTCCTGTGAGGCACAGCTGGAGGCGGCACAGGAAGACGGAATTCCGGTTGTCATGCTGGATTCCGGTGTGAAGAGCGATGACGATCTGGTTTATGCATACTGTGGAACAGATAATAAGGCAGCAGGCGAAGAGGCGGCAAAACAGTTGTGTGAAGCGATCAAAGATGCGGGTGAGGTGGCAGTGATGTCCCATACTCAGCTTTCCCAGAGCAGCAAAGACCGCGTGGAAGGTTTTCAGGAAGAGATCACAAAGAATCATCCGAATGTCAGTGTCGTCAGCGTGGATTATCAGCC
This sequence comes from Oliverpabstia sp., assembly GCF_022785585.1. Lineage (NCBI taxonomy): Bacteria > Bacillati > Bacillota > Clostridia > Lachnospirales > Lachnospiraceae > Oliverpabstia > Oliverpabstia sp. Next base: position 18,727 of record NZ_JALFPR010000056.1, read on the forward strand.
GTCCAAGGACGATGATCCGACCGAGGAAGAATCGATTGAGGCAGTGCTGGAAAAATATCCGGATCTGAAAGGATATTATGCGACAAATCAGGCGACCAGTGAGGCAGTACTTTCTGTTCTGGACAAACACACAGACCGTTCTGTTCAGATGATCGGTGTTGATATGGGGGATACCCAGAAAAAAGCGATCGAGGATGGAAAAGAAGTCGGAAGTGTATGCCAGAACCCGTATGGTATGGGATATGCAACCATTGTGGCAGGTGCGAGAGCTTCACTGGGTCTGGAGAGTGACAAAAAAATCGATTCCGGTTTTCAATGGATCGATAAGAATACGATTGGTCTGGAAGAGTACGCAAGATATTTGTATTAAGAGGTGGCACTGCTGTATATCGTGAAAGTTCTTAAGATGCGGCGGTGACGGAGAAAACAGAAACAAAGTTCAGAAAAAAGATGCGGGTATGGAGTTTGCCCGCATTTTCTGTATAAAGGGTGCGAAAAAATGACGATGGAATACAAATCAAACTATGAGAAAGTGACAGAAGACTGGAAAAAACGTTTTCTGGATATGGATCAGGAACGGCTGATCGAACGTTTTCAATTAAACCATGACGGACAGTGGCTGTACCTTCGCTATCTGGGGCAGCAGCTGAAGCTATCGCGTACATCAGGAAAGGTTCTGTTTGCAGACAGAGAAGAAATACCGGAATTTGATACGGTTATTACGGTATATAATATGTTTTACTATGCAAAAGAGCATCCGGCAGCATCCGGGGAACTGGTTCCTTTTCGCCTGGTGAAACGGGTGTATCCTTTTGAACGTGCCTATCAGAAACAGATTCTGGAACCATTCGCCAGATTATTTTCCGGGCATGTGAAAGAACTGCGGGAAGCGTGTGAAAAACTGGGTGGTACAAAACTTCCACAGGGAGATGCGGGTTATCGGATCCCGGTATATCCGTATTTTGATATGGCGGTGTTGTTCTGGGACAGAGACGATGAGTTTGAAGCACAGGGAAATATGCTGTTTGATTCTAATATCACGGATTTTGTCCATGAAGAGAACGTGGTGTGTATTGCAGCGGATGCAGTAAGATATCTGTCCAGGGCAGCGGGCCTGGAAGAAATGAAAATTTATGCGGGATAATAAATAAAGAAAAGATATACCGGAAGAGATAAGGAGGGTAATATGAAGATTCGGGCGATGCAGCTGAAAGATATGGAAGAAGTGGTTGGGATGATGCGGGTATTTTATGATTCTCCTGCGGTGATCCATGCAGCACCGGACGAGATTCTGAGACAGGATGTAAAAGACTGTGTGGGAGATTGCCCGTATATTGAGGGATATATTTTTGAAGAAAATGACAGAATCCTTGGATACAGCATGGTGGCGAAAAGCTATTCTACGGAATATGGTGGTATATGTGTCTGGGTGGAAGATCTTTACATGAAAGAAGAAGCGAGAGGTCTGGGGATCGGAACTGCATTTTTCAGTTTCCTTGATGAAAAATACAAGGATCAGGCGGTACGATTCCGTCTCGAAGTGGAGGAAGAGAATGAGCGGGCGGTTGCTGTCTATAAGAAAGCAGGATATCATCCGTTGCCGTATATGCAGATGACAAAGGAACAGTAGAAGTGTAATTGACATTGAAAAACGAAAAGTAACTATTCAGTAGCCATTATCCCGCGAGGTGTTTTGGCATAAATATGCCAAAATCCCGAGACATACAAGCAAAAATGCCATCACCGAAGGTGATTTACGCGAGCAACGAGTCAAAGTCCGTGCTTGCACGGAACCTTGAGGAGTGCCGCGATAACGATAAAAACTCGCAAAGCGTATTTTTATAGTTTAAATGCATTTTGGCTCGTAACTGTGAAGGTACTGAACAGTTACCATAAAAGATAAATATATATTAGGTGCAAAATAAAAAATAAACAAAATATATATAAATATATTGACGTACTCGGAAAAATGAGATAGAATCACTTTAACGTGGTAATATAAGAAAGAAATTCAGCGAAGAGAAGAAGTAGAAACAGTGTAAGCGTTTCCAGAGAGCTGTCGGTGCTGAGAGACAGTAACCTTCCTGCTTTGAAGATCATCTCTGAGAAGGAAAGTCGAAAGAAGTGTCGAATAGGCTTTCACGGGCGTTTCCCGTTACAGAAACCGCGTATGCTGGTGCGTTGTATTCGTGCTTGTTTCAAGGAGGAAACAGGGTGGTTGCGGAATAGTTTTATCCGTCCCTAGTTTGGGACGGATTTTTTTTATGTGAACAACGAGCCAAAGTCCGTGCTTGCACGAGACTTTGGCGACTGCCGCGATCACTTGAGAAACTCGCAGAGCGTGTTTCTCATAGTTGTCAAAAACACCTGAAAGAAAACGAAACCGACACGATACGGCTAGTCAAAAAACAAGGGAGGATGCGTAATGAAAACGTACAAAAAAATCATGAATGGCGTAGCTATGGTGGAAAAGCTGATTCTTGTCCTTGCTACGATCCTGATTGTGGTGCTTACTGTGGGTAATGTATTATCCCGTAAGCTCCTTCACCAGTCCTGGTCATTTACCGAAGAACTTGTCGTTGCGGTATTTGTACTGATCACACTGATGGCTGCAGCTTTGGCCGCACGTGACGGAGAACTGGTCAACCTGTCACTGATTCCGGACAGACTGTCTGTGAAAGGACAGAAAGTGCTGCTGACGATCAACACGGTTCTGAGTGTTGCATTTACCGCTATACTGTTCAAATATGGTCTGGATAAAGTTATCACTCAGCTGGAGAACGGAAAGAGAACGTTCGTACTGAACTGGCCGGAATGGATCTTCTGGTCTTTCGTGCCGATCGGAGCAGCCTGCATGGCACTTCATATAATCGAGTATTTTGTTGATTATTGTGCAAAGAGTAAAAAAGATAAGGAGGAACAGGAAAAATGATAAGTGCAGTATTGTTTGTTTCGTTTTTTGTATTCCTGATCCTTGGTATTCCGATCGGAATCTGCCTTGGATTATCATCTATCTGCGCGATCCTGTACTCCGGTACTTCACTGACGATCGTGGCCACCAATATGTATTCCGGTATCAGCAAATTTCTGTTGCTGGCGATCCCGTTTTTCGTGTTGTCCGGTAATATCATGGCAAAAGCCGGTATTTCCAAACGTCTGATTCGTTTCGTGGATACCTGCGTGGGACATACCAGAGGCGGTATCGCGATCGTATGTGTTATCGTAGCCTGCTTCTTCGGAGCAATTTCCGGTTCCGGTCCGGCAACAGTTGCCGCACTGGGTATGGTACTGATCCCGGCGATGATCGAGCGTGGCGGATTTTCCGCACCGTTTTCTACGGCACTGATGGCAACTTCGAGTTCGATCGCGATCGTTATCCCGCCAAGTATCGCATTTGTTGTATATGCATCTATCACAGGTGTATCTATTGCGGATATGTTTACCGCAGGTATCGTTCCCGGTATCCTGATGGGTGTTGCTCTGGTGATCGTTGTTATGCTGGAGGCGAGAAAAAACAATATTCAGCCTACACAGAAAAAAGCAAGTGGCAAAGAACGCTGGGATGCGTTCAAGGATGCATTCTGGGGCTTCCTGATGCCGGTTATCATCCTTGGCGGTATCTACGGAAGTATTTTCACACCGACTGAGGCAGCTGCCGTGTCTGTTGTGTACGGTCTGTTTGTGGGAATATTTATTTATAAAGATATCAAGATCAAAGACCTGTGGGAGCTGATGGTAGACTCTGCGAAGACAACCGGTGGTATCATGCTGATCGTGGCGAGTGCTTCCCTGTTCTCTTTCGTATGTACCAAATTCGGTATCGCACAGGCAGCTTCCGATCTGCTCGGAAGCGTAGCGCATAACCAGTTTGTATTCCTTCTGATCGTCAATGTGATCTTCCTGATCGCAGGATGCTTTATTGATGCAAACTCTGCAATGTACATCTTTATTCCGATCATGCTGCCGGTATGTAAGGCACTGGGATATGATGTGGTAGCATTTGGTATCGTGGCAACTGTCAACCTGGCCATCGGACAGGTAACTCCTCCGGTAGGTGTAAACCTGTTTGTTGCGATTTCTGTCAAACTGAAAAAAGGAATGGAAGTTACCATTCAGCAGATTTCCAAGGCCGTTATGCCGATGATCGGAGCGTCTGTGGTTGTACTGTTACTGATCACCTATATTCCCGGAATATCCACCTTCCTGCCGAAAGCGCTGGCCGGAGAAAATGGTGCTTACAGCGGAACGGTAACGGCTTCTTCTGACAGTGCAGATGATGCACAAGATAGCACCGGTGGTTCCGGAGATTCTTATAATGACATCGCAGATTACAGTGATCTTGGCTGGGAAGAACAGACCTGGAACTTCACCTGTTCCACCACAGAAACCAGTACTTGGGCAGAGGGTGGAAGAAAATTCGGTGAACTGATGAAAAAGGCGACCGGAGGTAAAGTAAAAGTCAATGTTTACGCAGCAGACCAGCTGACCAACGGAAACCAGTCCGAAGGTATTCAGGCTCTGATGAACGGAGATCCGGTACAGATTTCCATGCACAGCAACCTGATCTATTCTGCTTTTGATCCGAGATTTAATGTGGTATCTCTACCGTTCCTGTTTGATTCAGTAGAAGATGCAGATGCAAAACTTGACGGAGAAGCAGGAGAAAAACTGAAGGCTATTCTGGATGAATACAATCTCCACTGTATGGGAATTGCAGAAAACGGCTTCCGCCAGCTGACCAACAGCAGACAGGAAGTCAGATCCGTGGAGGATATGAAAAATCTGAAGATCCGTGTGGCAGGAAGTAACCTGCTGATGGAGTGTTATAAGAGATGGGGAGCAGATGCGACCAACATGAACTGGTCCGAAACTTATACGGCCCTGCAGCAGAAAACCGTAGAAGGACAGGAGAATCCGCTGCCGGCTATCGATGCAGCCAGTGTACAGGAAGTACAGCCATACTGCTCCCTGTGGAATGCAAACTATGACTGTCTGTTCTTCTGTATCAATGGTGATATCTATAATAGTCTGACTCCGGAACAGCAGGAAGTTATTGACGAGTGCGGAAAACTGGCTACTGACTACGAACGTGAGATCAACCGTGCCGGAGACGACGAGATCATGAGCCGCTGGCAGAAAGAAAACGGTGTGACGATCACACAGAATGAAGATATGGACATCGACTCTTTCAAAAAGGCAGTAGACGGAATCGACGAGTGGTATCAGAAAGAACTGGAAGACCAGGGATACGATGATGCCAAAGAACTGATTGCTGCTTTCCAGTAAAAAAAGGACATCAGACCAGGCAACATTGTCTGGAAGTAAAACAGATCCGGAAACCGATAAATGGTTTTCCGGATCTGTTTTTGCGTCCGGCTATTCTCATATTAAAAAATATGATATAATGAGCGTTAGCGAGCGGGAACAAACAAAGTTTGTTCATCGGGAGCGGCGAATGGCGATCATGATAGCTGCGAGAGCAGCGTCAAGCACCGCAGGTGCGAATCATGATATAATGAGCGTTAGCGAGCGGGAACAAACGAAGTTTGTTCATCGGGAGCGGCGAATGAAGATCATGATATAACAGAAGAAATAGGAATGTTTAACAAACAAATAAATAAGGAATCTCCTACCTCTAAGTATAAACGAAGGTAGGGGAGAAATTATCAAAAAGAAATGAAACGGCAGTAGCGGGCGGAGAAAAATCGGTATCCCCTACTGATATGAGGTCAAGCAACGTCGGTATTCCCGACATGTCGGACTCTGTGAAATTACCGACCGTGGATTGAAACAATAACCGATACAGAAAACGAGGAGAGTAAATGTGAAAAAACAGGAAGAAATACTTGCAGATCCCGTGGAAAAACTGAAACTGTTACTTGAACAGGGGGAATTTGAGCTTCTGGAAGAAAAGACAGAGGGAAGAATCTCTTATCGACTGATCTATCTGATGAATGATGCTGTGGAAAGTTTTCTTGTTCTTAAAAACTGTCGGATGACCGGAGAATATCTGGCAGATTATGAAGGTAAGATTGAAACGGAACTGCGGGAATATAAAGAAGAAAATGTGAAATCAGAAACAGGGTTCGTAAACCATTCTGAAAAAAATAAATATATCCTTGTGGTGCATCAGGGTGATTCGGTATGCACTCTGATGTTTACCGGTCTGGAAGAAGAAGTTCACCTGTATAATTATGGAACAATCGGTCATTTCTGGGTAAAGAGATATGAATATCTGCGTCAGCTGGAGTATACGTTTGCCATTATACGTGACAAACGGGAGTATCTGGGAGAAAGATATTGTAACAGACGGGAGCAGAAACTGGCAGCTCTGGCGGATTTTCCACCGTTGAATTATACCTGTTATCCGGCAATCAGCAAAGAATATCTCGTGGAGAGAGAAAATGCCTGGAAACCAGCCGGACAGGCTCTGTCCGTTATGGAAGAACTGCTGAAGGAAACCGGTGATAAACAGCTGTTGAGACTGGTGCGTCTGTATGCAATGTTCCCGGTGAAAATACTGGCAAGATATATAGCCATGCAGCTTCACAGAACAAAACACAGAAAGGTGGTGCAGCTTTTGCAACAGCAGGTACGACAGGCGGCAAAATACTATCCGGAACGAAAATTTTCAGGAAAAGAAGAAAAAAAGTTTCGGGAGCAGAGAAAACGGGCGCAGGACTGTGCAAGAGAATGGGAAGAAAAAGGATACCGGGTGGATATCTTCCGGGAAGAACCGTTTACGGTATCGAGAGATTCTGTTGAAGGAAAATATTATGTGATGATATGGAAAAAAGGTTTCCGGAATCAGAAAGTGAAAATAGAGGAGATTCTGTAAAACAGGTACGGAAGAATGGATATGACAAAACAACGACAAAAATAACAGACAGAGGATACAGAAGCAAAGAAAGGGAAAAAATATGAGTTACGCAGTAGTTACACTGAAAAAAGGAGAGGGACGTACACTGAAAGCAGGCGGGGCCTGGATATTTGATAATGAGATCGAGAGTATCACCGGAGGATTTGACAACGGTTCACTTGTGCTGGTACACGACTTTGATGGCTACCCCATGGGACGGGGATTCATCAATCAGAATTCCAAGATCAGAGTTCGAATGATGACCAGAAACATTCATCAGGAGATTGACGAATCATTTTTAAGGATGCGTGTAAAAAATGCATGGGAATACCGAAAAACTACAGTGGATACCTCATCCTGTCGTCTGATCTTCGGTGAAGCAGATTTTCTTCCCGGACTGACCGTGGACAAATACGAGGATGTGCTGGTGGTGGAGTGTCTGGCACTGGGCATGGAAGCATTCAAAGAAACCATCGTGAAACTGTTAAAAGAAGTGCTGGCGGAAGACGGCGTGATCATCCACGGTGTCTTTGAGCGAAGCGATGCCAACGAGCGGAAAAAAGAAGGACTTCCTAAAGTAAAAGGATGGATCGGGGAGCCGTATAAAACGGAAGTGGAGATCGTGGAAAATGGAGTACATTATCTGGTAGATGTGGAAAATGGACAGAAAACCGGATTCTTCCTGGATCAGAAGTACAACCGTCTGGCGATGCAGCGCATCTGCAAGGGAAAACGGGTGCTGGACTGCTTTACCCATATGGGAACATTTGCCCTGAACGCCGGAATTGCCGGAGCCACAGAGGTAACCGGGCTGGATATCTCTGAGTATGCCGTTTCCCAGGCAACGGAAAATGCAAAAAGAAACGGACTGGAAGACAGGGTCACCTTCCGCTGTGCGAATGTATTTGACGAACTTCCACGCCTGGCAGAAGCAGGAGAGAAATACGATGTCGTGATCCTGGATCCTCCTGCATTTACCAAATCCCGCCAGGCCACCAAAAACGCTATCAAAGGTTACCGCGAGATCAATATCAAAGGACTGAAACTGGTCAAAGACGGCGGCTACCTTGCCACCTGCTCCTGTTCCCATTTTATGACCCAGGAACTCCTTGCGAAAACGGTTCGGGAAGCTGCAAGAAGCGCTCATAAACGTCTCCGCCAGGTGGAATTCCGCACTCAGTCCCCGGATCATCCGATCCTGTGGGCGGCAGATGAGTCGTATTATTTAAAATTTTTTATTTTCCAGGTCGTTGACGAAAAGTAATTTTTTCCGAAAAATAAAAAAATATTTCAAAAAAGCCTGAAAGAGATAATAGGATGTATTTATGGATGCTTGCGGCAGTCGTCGCTTATTTTATCAAAGGTTTGTGTGGCTTTGCCAACACGCTGGTATTTACAGCAATTCTCAGTTTTGGATCGGTAAATGCCAATATTTCTCCAATTGATCTGCTGTTGGGTTATCCGGCCAATGTGATTCTTACCTGGAAAAACCGAAAAAATCTGGATCCGAAAGTGTATATCCCGTTGGCAGTCCTGGTACTGGCAGGCAGTATTCCCGGAGCATTTCTGTTGAAAAATGTGGATGCCAGAGCGATCAAGCTGGTATTTGGAGTGGTAGTAGCCGCACTGGGTGCGGAGATGCTTTCCAGAGAGTACAGCAAAAAACGCGTACCTTCCTCCCGGCTGGTGCTGGCGATCATCGGTGTGGCAGCCGGGGTTTTGTGCGGTCTCTTTGGTGTGGGCGCTTTGCTGGCCGCTTACGTCAATCGCGTGACGGACGAGGACAGCTCATTTAAGGCAAATATCAGCGCGGTCTTTATTGTGGACAACACATTTCGCATTATTTTGTACAGTGCACTTGGATTACTTACGTTTGATACGGTTCTGTCCGTCTTGAAACTGATTCCGTTTGCACTTTTGGGGCTGTTTTTGGGAATCAAATGCAGCAATCATATGGATGGAAAAAATGTTAAGAAGATTACATCGGTATTGCTGGTACTGTCCGGTATTTCGCTGATTTTGAAAAATCTTTAAAAATGCAGGAACGATCCAGGAAAAGAAGTAAAAAAATAGGATTTGCTTATGAAAAAAATATTAATAACATTATTAGCTTTTGGTTTAATATTAAACATTACAGCATGTAAAAAAAATGAAGCAAAAAACCCAGAACTTCCAACAATTGGGATTGCTAAATTAATCTCTCATAATTCATTAAATGATGCAGAAAAAGGCGTGCTTGATGAATTAAAAGAGTTAGGCGTTCAAGCAAATATTGACCTGCAGAATGCAAATGGTGATTTAAATATTGCTTCAGCTATTGCCAGT
>NZ_JALFPR010000072.1:0-6827 GCF_022785585.1 Oliverpabstia sp.
ACTTTGACTCGTTGCTCGCGTAAATCACCTTCGGTGATGGCATTTTGGCTTGTATGTCTCGGGATTTTGACATATTCATGTCAAAACACCTCGCGGGACAGTGGCAACTGAATAGTTACCCTGCAACATCTATTATATGTCTCTTTTCCTTACTTCCGCAACCAGAAACAGCCAATCCTGCCTCATCTTCCATGCAAAAAAGTCGGAAACCTGTCTTACCTTTCAGGATTCCGACTCTTCTTTTGTACTTTCTGCTTTACTCTCTCACCCAGCACTCCCGGATCTCAGCGATGTACATGGTATGATAATCTTTTTCCGGATACCATCTTTCATCTTCTTCCGGTTCATAGAAGTTTTCCGGTTTGATCTCGTCATGGTAAAGCTTTCTGCATACCAGCACCTGTGTAGCCTCTTCGAATCCCGGCTGACCGTCTACTTCTGTCAGATGCAGACCGGACTGTTCGATCTTGTCCGGGACATCTTTGCCGGAGACTTTGCCGAGGTAGCCCAGCTCTTTCATGTGCTCGCCACCGAAGAAACTGATGGTAAATGTATCACCTGCATCTACGAATTCTTTGGTGTGACGCTGCGGGCGGATATATACTGTTGCCACATTCTTGCCCCACAGAACGCCGATGCCGCCCCAGGAAGCGGTCATTGTATTGGCTTTGCCGTCTTTTGCTGCGGAAATCAGCATCCATTCGGAACCGATCTTCTCAAAAGGTTTCATCTCGAGTGTTTTTACATCAACTTTTTTAAATCCCATCGTACCTGTCCCTTCTTTCTATAACACAGAAGGTAACTGCAGGCTGCTGCCCCGGTTACCTTCTTTTCTCAGTAACTGTCTCATCTTTCACAGCTACTGTTATTATACTATTTTCTGCTAATATCGCAAAGCTATTTCTGCGATATTTTTGCCTGTTTCTTCTCATTCGCAGATTCCAGCATTCCACCGATGATCTGTAACAGAATCGCAAGTCCGATCAGACTTCCCGCTGCGATCTTACCATGAAATGTCACGAAAAATGCAAGTACCCGTCCCAGCACAGGAACAGAATACACTACCTTTCCCATGTAATAATCATAGCCCACCGGATACAGATCTTCTTTTTCATTTGCATCACCCTTGGTGTGGATCTGACCGGTTACAATATCATTCTTGATAACCCTGTGTGTGATGATCGCTCCCGTATCCATAGAACTGTAGAATGCGATCACATCATCTGTCTCGGCATCCTCCGGTGCTCCCGGCTGTACATAGACCAGACTTCCCACCGGTATCGCCGGCTCCATACTTCCACTGATGACTGTATAGATCTCATAACCGAAGACCCGCGGAAGGGTTAATGGCAGACATACAAGAATCACTGCCACCAGACAGACCGTTCCGAATATCTTACAGACCCGGGCACATCCTGCCAGTGCCCCTCTTTTTTCTTTCTCCTTTTTCCCCATATCCTGTACCAGAACCGATGCCTGCCCGAAAAACACCTTATGACAGGCTCTGATCATCCTTTGCATTATTCAGACTTCTGACAGACTTCACGCTGTACCGGATCTCATACACGGTATCTTTCTTCCGGAACTGTGCATCGATGCGTTTCTGGATCTCCTGACAATCCTCCGGTTTTGTATTGAGCAGAAGCACCAGATACTGTCCCTTCCCGTAACGGGTAACTACGTCTCCCGCACGAATACTTCTGCAGATACTTTCCCATATATACCGTGACAGTACCTCTGCACATTCATCGGATCTGATGGGATGTTTCTCCATATCCGTTAATGTACATAACATCAGCTGCACCTGTTGACCGCTTCGCTCTATCATACGTGCAACCATATGATAAATCTCCCGGAACACCATCCAGTTACACTGATATGGCTCCTGTACCTTTTCCAGCTGTTCTGTCATATTCTCCTGTATATTATCCAGTATATCATACGGATGGTCAAGCTGTTCTTCGATTTTTCTCCGGAAATCCTTTAATTTGCACAGTTCTTCTTCCATATAGACCTGACGATACTTTTCCACGGTTTCCACATACAGACTCTCTACCTGTTCTGTTCTTCCCATACCGGTCAGCGCCTCGATCACCAGCAGTTCCCCTTCTTCATATGGCGCTGCTTTTGATACATGCCGGCCCAGCTTCTCCAGCTGAATATATGCCTTCTTTTTCCGCAGAAGCTCTGCCATATATTCTATCAGCTTCAGGAACATAGTATGGTAACGCTCCCGTTCCTCTTTTACCCAGCCTTCCTGCTCGGAGTCCTTAAGAAAGGCACCTTTATACAGCAAGGCAGCTTTCCAGCACAGCTCAATCCGTTCCTCCCAGTCCCCTGCCCTGCATGCTCTGCTGCAGTACTCTTCAAACAACTGCGCATCCTCTTCAAACGGAATCTCTTTGTCCCAGTAAAATCTTCCTCTTCTGGAAATAATATATTTTCCTTTCGGAAGCCCTGTCTGCTCCAGCTTCTTTCTGATATTATAAATCAGGCTGTGGATCGCATGGTTCGCATCGTCCAATGTCCGTTCACCAAACAAAACCTTCTCCAGATGTTCCCGGCTGATCCCCTCTTCTCCGCTATGGAAAATCAACTGCAATACCAGTGCAAACTGCGTCTCTTTTTTCTTCTTTGCGATCAAAGATCTCCCCTGATATTTCAGGGAAAAATCACCGAACATTTTTACATACAAAACCTGTTGGTTCTTCGATTTTTTGTTCTTCACATACGTTCCACATGTTTGCATACTTCTGTTTACAGCCTCCTGAAACAACCACTTTCCTGAGTTGTATTACACTTTCACGGAAAATATGATTTTCGTTCCTTCCGTGCAATATACATGTATATTATAATACATAACGTGAAGGAAAGCAAATCTTCTTTATATGTTATTTTATGCAAAATAGAATACCCTTCGCGACTTTGATTTGTGTGGACAACAAAAAACTGCTGTATGGAGTTTTGTTTTTACTCCATACAGCAGTCTCACTGTTCTTTCCACTGTCTGATTATCTGTGTACACGTTTTCTGACGATCACAATACCTGCTGCCAGTGCTGCAAGTGCTGCTACGCCGATACCAACGCCGGCTACCAGAGGAAGGCTCTTCTTTACTTTCTTGTTGCCATCCAGGTCTTTGTCACTCTTCGGTACATCCTCATCGTCCAGATCTTTCAGATCCTGGTCTGCTTTTGGTGTATCTTCATCACCGATGGTGGTGGTGTCTTCGTTATCCTGTGCATCCTGGGTGGTTCCGCCGTTTTCTGTGCCTTCTGTTCCCTGATTATCTGTTACATTGCCAGGTCCGCCATTGCCGGTTCCACCTGTGGCATCTGTGTCCTGTTGTGCATCACCGTTTCCGGTGGTTGTGCCTGCTGCGTTACCGCCATTGGCATTGGTTCCTGTGCCACCGGTTGTGCCTGTAGTTCCACCGGTTGTTCCGGTAGTACCACCGGTTGTAGTCGTTGTACCTCCCGGTACGGTAACTGTCTGCTCGGTGGTGTTGGTGATGGTCTGTCCCGGTGTTGTCACGGTTACAGTCTCATATGGCAGATAATTAAAGGTAAATACGTTCTCTGCTGCATTGGCAGATAAGGTCTTGGTCAGGTTTCTGTACTCCGGTGTGTAACCATCGATATAGGTATATGCAACCACCGGTTTGTCACCTACATTACCATAGAAGGTCTGGCTGTCTGCCAGCTTGTTGCCGTTAGCATCCTGATAATTGATGGTGTAAGCTACCTGATCGCCTTTGATTCCGTATGCTACTACGTATTCCTGGTCTCCGGTCACTTCAAAAGAAGAATTCTCTACTGCAGCATTATTATCACGTCCACTGATACGGATACCCTGCACATAATACTTGCTGTCCTTATCCAGCGCTACTGCACCGGATCTTGCTTCAAAACTTACGGTATCTCCGGGATTCAGATCTTTGATCACGATAGCATCTGCAGTATTGGAAACACTGTAGTCTGCTCCCTTTACTACCAGACCTGCAGTTCCGGAAAAAGCTCCCTGCTTACCGCTGAATATCGTTACCTGATACTTATAATTCTCTGCCTTAACACTCATAGGAACCGATCCAAGCAGAAAACAAAAGGCCAGAAGAACTGTGGCTATCTTATACATTTTTTTCATCTCTGACCCTCTCCTTTCTCCTCTTTTCGCTTCTTGATCAGTACCACTGCCAGGATCAGAAGGATCACACCGCTTGCCAGCGCTACCGCACTGATGGCAAGGATCTGAGTGGTATCACCTGTTTTCGGGGATCTCACAACATTCTTTGTCGGTGTCTGCACTGTCCTGGTCACTGTCTTATTGACAACTTTGTCTTCGCCCTTCTTCGTTACGGTTGTCACCGTCACCGGATCGGCTGCGAAGCTCATCTGGAGGCTTGCCAGTGTATCCTGATAATCATTACCCTGTGTCTCACCGTCCAGCTTTACTGTCAGATGAACAGAAGCTACATCACCTTTGGAGAGGCGATCCAGATACAGATACTTCTCCAGTGCATCGGTGGCCTGGTGAAGGCCTTCACCCTTCTGGGCATCCTCACCGCCTACGGTTTCGCTGTCATATAATACGGTTTCCTTCTTATCCGGTCCCACATAAGTCAGCTTGTAACCATATGCGCCGCCTTCTGCGATGCTCTGGCTGTCTTCCAGAGATTTTAATACTTCGTTGGTCATATACCAGTCTGCATCTTTCTCACTGGTGTTCTTCAGTCCTACCTGAAGTTCCATGGTATCTCCCGGCTGTAACTGGAAGATATCTTTCTTCATGTCTGCGGAAGTAAAATTACTGCTCATCTTGGAGCCGTTGAATTCTACCTTCCAGTCAGAACCGCCCTGCAGGGTCTCTGCAAATGCTGTTGTATGTATGCCTACGGCCATGATCGCTGCCATGGCAAGGCACAAAATTCTTTTTTTCATATTCTGCACCTGGCAAATGAACCTGATTTCCACTTGTGCTTACTTTTACAATATCCCAATCTGTTGTTGCCTTTTCGTTTTTAAAAGTAACGCTTCCAACAGTTCCACCACTGTTTTCATTATAAGTGTAATTTTGGATAACATCTACATCGTTACCATCACTATCAGTTGTCTTCTCATATCCCAGTTTGAATGTGACACTCTCTTTTTCCTCATTGCGAGTGTTGCTACAGTTTGTAGTGTCATCAACCTGATAATCGGTCAATACATATCCATTCGAACCTTCTTCGCTTATGGTATATGTTCCACGAGATAAATTCTCCAGGTCTTTACCAGTAAATTTTGCTTCAGTGGAATTTGCCGGAATAGTAATAGAAACTTTTATGATTTCTTTTCCAGATTCGTCTTTAATGCTGAAATTGAATGTACAATCTGTTTTCAACGCACTTTCCAGTTTCTTTGTAATCTGGATTTTACCTGATACAACCTTGATTGTGTAAATGCCATACAGTTTTTCAGAATTACTTTCATTTACAGCTTCTACAATATGATTTTCATCACCTGCTATTTTTTTGTCTGTATTTGCAGTACTTTCAGCTGATGGTACTCCTGCATTATAACTTACTTTTAGATAATATGTAGTATTTGTATCTGCAGTTAACTCTGTAACCCCAGCTGTGCATTCTGGATCACTGTACCATTCAGTTGTAAAACTATTCGCCGGAATACTATACTTACTAGTATTTCTTTCAAGATCGAACATTTCCTTCAACACAGTGTCTGTAGCCGGAAGACTATCACCTTTATAAATTGTGACTTCTTTGTTTCTGACCTTCAGTTCGGCTTTTACGTTTACCTTAGGTTGAGGAAGAACAATTTCACCATATCCTGTGGTTATCTTAGAATCCGGTGTGACGTTTGTAGGTACGTTGTTTCCTCCGATGTAGTCATCTTTTGCCTTCACTGTGATTGTATTATTCCATTCTCCCTTTTTCTTGTTGGGAATGGTCTGATCAGTCCATGTTACAACCTGGTTTCCGTTTTTATCTAGGGATACTACTCCTCTATTCTCTAAGGTTATGGTCTTTTCAACTTTCAAATCTTCATTTTTTATCGGTGTGCCATCATCTTTAACGATTACAAACCTCGAATCAATCACATCCGTAACTGTTGCGCCTACGATGTCTATGTCGTTGGTAATTGTGCTTTGGATTTCTTTGAAGATTTCACCCAATGATGCAGCATCATCTGCCACTTTCGCACAACCCGGTGAGGCAATTCCAGGATACTTCGTTTCATTATATGTTCCACCTGCTAGAAATGTCTTTGATCTGTCATTAAGGTCAAAACCTATTGTATAAACAGTATATCCCGCATCTCTTAAACTTTTCGCTTTGTCCTCAGCACTTTTCTGTGCTGTCTCGTCCCAACTACTGCCTCTACCTGTTGGTTCACCGTCTGTAAATAATACTACACATTTTGTTTTACCATCATTAACTACAGCATCTAATTTCGTCTTTGCATTACTGAGTCCTACTCCTGGATCCGTGCCACCATTGGCATCCAATTCATTAACAAATTTTTTTAAATCCTGAGCATTATCACCAACTCCCACTTCTGTTAAATCCATTGTGCTCCCGTGATCACCACGATCCGCACCATAACCCGCACTACTAAATGCAGTAATTCCAATCTTGCTCTTTGGTGATTTTGCCTCTGTATCATCTATAAACTGATTTACAGAATTTTTCAAGGCATCTAATCTGGTAGTTGTAGATGCTGTATAGATTTTGCACTTCTCACTATATTCTTCTGCATCTTTCCTCCCAATGTCATCCTTAACACGCCATTTTTTGTAGTAAGAAGAATAATACAATTCTTTATATTGACC
>NZ_JALFPR010000087.1:0-15661 GCF_022785585.1 Oliverpabstia sp.
AAATATAGGAATCTACAATCTAAAGTACTTTTTAACTTGTTTCTATGTATAAAAATATGGTATAATGATCGGCAGTTTTCGTTAAGTACCCCAGTACCCCATGAAAAACCGCCGATTAATTATGTACGCGAGCAACGAGCCAAAGTCCGTGCTTGCACGAGACCTTGGCGACTGCCGCGTCAATCAAAATTGGTCCACCGGACCAATTGTTGATATGCAGAGCAACGAGCGCCAGCGAGTGTGGGAGCGAGCAACGGGCCAAAGTCCGTGGCTTGAGCCAAAGGAAAGTACCGGGGAGAGAAAGAATAGAAAGGAAAGTATTATGGCAAAGAAAGACAGTTATGACGCCAGTAGTATCTCAGTTCTGGAAGGTCTTGAGGCAGTCCGGAAGAGACCGGGTATGTATATAGGCAGCGTTTCCAGAAAAGGTCTCAACCATCTGATCTACGAAATCGTGGACAACTCGGTGGATGAGCATCTGGCAGGGCACTGTGATTTGATCCGGGTTACGCTGGAAGCAGACGGTTCCTGCACCGTGTCAGATAACGGACGTGGAATTCCGGTTGGAATGCATGAGAAAGGAATATCTGCGGAGCGTCTGGTATTTACCACCCTTCATGCGGGTGGAAAGTTTGATAACGGTGCGTATAAGACCAGTGGTGGTCTTCACGGCGTAGGTTCCTCTGTGGTAAATGCACTGTCTACCTATCTTGACGTCAAAGTCAGCAGAGAAGGATACGTACATCATGACCGATATGAGCGTGGAATTCCGGTAATCGAGTTGGAAGAGGGTCTGCTTCCGAAAATCGGACGTACAAAAGAGACCGGAACCTGTATCAATTTTCTTCCGGACCCGGAGATTTTTGAAAAAACAAGATTTACAGAGGAAGAGGTAAAAAGCCGTCTTCATGAAACTGCGTATCTGAATCCTAAGCTGACCATTCATTTCGAAGATAAACGGAAGACGGAACCGGAAGTTATCGATTATCATGAGCCGGAGGGGATCATTGGTTTTGTAAGAGATTTGAACAGAAAAAAAGAGACGCTTCATGATCCGGTTTATTTTTCAGGAGAGAGTGATGGAATTACGGTGGAAGGGGTTTTCCAGTATGTCAACGAATTCCATGAAAATGTTCTTGGATTTTGTAATAACATTTACAATGCAGAAGGCGGAACCCATCTGACAGGTTTCAAGACCATGTTTACCACGGTTATGAACAACTATGCAAGAGAACTGGGAATTCTGAAGGAAAAAGACAGCAATTTTACCGGTGTAGATATCCGAAATGGTATGACTGCAGTTATCTCTATCAAACATCCGGCACCTCGTTTTGAAGGACAGACCAAGACCAAGCTGGATAATCAGGATGCATCCAAGGCGACAGCCAAGGTCACAGGAGATGAGATTGTTCGATTCTTTGATCGTAATCTTGAGACCCTGAAAACAGTTCTTTCCTGTGCAGAACGTTCTGCCAAGATTCGTAAGACCGAAGAAAAGGCAAAAACCAATCTTTTGACGAAACAGAAGTATTCTTTTGATTCCAATGGAAAACTGGCAAACTGTGTGAAAAAAGATCCGGAAAAATGCGAAATATTTATTGTCGAGGGAGATTCCGCCGGCGGCTCTGCAAAATCAGCCAGAGACCGTAATTATCAGGCTATTTTACCAATCCGTGGAAAAATACTGAATGTGGAAAAAGCAACGATAGATAAAGTGCTGGCGAATGCAGAAATCAAGACCATGATCAATGCATTTGGTTGCGGATTTTCCGAGGGGTATGGGAATGATTTTGATATTACAAAGCTTCGGTATGACAAGATTATCATCATGGCCGATGCGGATGTGGACGGAGCCCATATTTCTACCTTGTTGCTGACTCTGTTTTATCGTTTTATGCCGGAACTGATCTATGAAGGTCATGTATACATTGCTATGCCGCCATTGTATAAAGTGATCCCTTCCAAAGGGGAAGAGGAATATCTGTATGATGACAAGGCGCTGGAAAAATACAGAAAAACTCACACCGGATCCTTTACTCTGCAGCGCTACAAAGGTCTGGGAGAAATGGATGCCCAGCAGTTATGGGAGACAACTCTGGATCCGAAGACAAGAATTTTGAAACGGGTGGAAATTGAAGATGCGAGAATGGCATCTGACGTGACAGAAGTACTGATGGGAACGGACGTACCTCCCCGAAAAGCATTTATTTATCAGCATGCACAGAACGCACAGCTGGATATCTGATAGAACAATCAGGAGGAAAACATGGAAGGACAGATTATCAGAACCGAATATTCCGAGGTAATGCAGAAGTCTTATATTGACTATGCCATGAGTGTTATCGTGTCAAGAGCATTGCCGGATGTTCGTGACGGATTGAAACCAGTACAAAGAAGAACCCTGTATGATATGTATGAACTGGGTATCCGCTATGACAGGCCTTATCGAAAATGCGCCCGTATCGTAGGTGATACCATGGGTAAATATCATCCACATGGCGACAGTTCCATCTATGATGCCCTGGTGGTTATGGCACAGGACTTTAAGAAGGGACAGGCTCTGGTAGACGGCCATGGAAATTTTGGATCCATCGAGGGTGACGGAGCCGCTGCCATGCGATATACGGAAGCAAGACTGGAAAAAATCACCCAGGAAGTATATCTGAGTGATATGGATAAGAATGTTGTGGACTTTATGCCGAACTTTGATGAGACAGAGAAAGAGCCGGTGGTACTTCCGGTTCGTGTTCCGAATCTTCTGTTAAACGGAGCGGATGGTATCGCGGTCGGTATGGCGACCAGCATCCCGCCACATAACCTGGTCGAGATCGTGGACGGTGTGAAAGCCTACATGAAAAATAATGAGATCAGCGTGAAAGGTCTGATGAGATACATCAAAGGACCGGATTTTCCGACCGGCGGTATCGTGATCAATAAAGATGAACTTCTGAAGATCTATGAAACCGGAAGCGGAAAGATCAAGATCCGCGGAAAAGTGGAAGAAGAGAAATTAAAAGGCGGAAAAGTCAACCTTGTGATCACCCAGATCCCGTATCCGATGGTTGGAGCCAATATAGGAAAATTCTTAAATGATGTAGCCGGTCTGGTAGAATCCAAAAAAGCTACAGATATTGTGGATATTTCCAACCAGTCTTCCAAAGAAGGTATCCGGATCGTTCTGGAGCTGAAAAAAGGCGCAGATGTGGAAAATCTAAAAAATATGCTCTATAAAAAGACCCGTCTGGAAGATACTTTCGGTGTGAATATGCTCGCTGTAGCAGATGGAAGACCGGAAACACTGAGCCTGAAACAGATCATTGAGCATCATGTGGATTTTCAGTTTGAAGTCTGTACGAGAAAGCATCAGACACTGTTAAATAAAGAACTGGAAAAGAAAGAGATCCAGGAGGGTCTGATCAAAGCCTGTGATGTGATCGATCTGATCATCGAGATCCTGCGTGGAAGTAAAAACCAGAAACAGGTAAAAGAGTGTCTGGTAAACGGTGTGACCGAAGGTATCCGCTTCAAGACGAAAGCCAGTGAGAAAGCAGCAAAAAAACTCTGCTTTACCCAGAGACAGGCAACTGCGATTCTGGAGATGCGACTGTATAAGCTGATCGGACTGGAAATCGAAGCCCTGGTGGCAGAACATGAGGAAACTCTGAAAAATATTGCCAGATATGAAGAGATTCTGAATAATTACGATGCCATGGCACAGGTCATCATGGAAGATCTGGATCACATCAAGAAAACCTACGGAAGAAAACGCCGTACCGTGATTGAAAACAGGGAAGAAGCTGTCTTTGAAGAAAAGAAAGTAGAAGAAGCGGAAGTATGTTTTCTGATGGATCGTTTCGGATATGCCAAGGTGCTGGATAAGAATACCTACGAGAGGAACAAAGAGACGGTTCACGGGGAATATAAGTATGTATTTACCTGTATGAATACCGATAAGATCTGTCTCTTTACGAACAAAGGACAGATGCATACGGTAAAAGTGATGGATCTGCCACTTACAAGGCTGAGAGATAAAGGAGTTCCGATCGACAACCTGAGTAATTTTTCCAGTGCACAGGAAGAACTGCTTTGTGTCAGCAATATGGAGGCAGTAAAGAATGCTTCTCTGATTTTCGTGACAAAATCCGGTATGATCAAACAGGTGCCGGGAACGGAATTCGATGTGATTAAGAGAACCATCGCTTCTACCAAACTGACGGAGGAGGATGAACTGGTTCTTGTGGAGTTGTGTGACACGATGGATTATGTGGTGCTGCAGAGCCATGCGGGATATTTTCTGCGTTTTCTGAAAGAGGAAGTACCGGAGAAGAAAAAAGCAGCCCTTGGTGTCCGGGCAATGAAGATGGGTGACAGAGATTATCTGGAACATGCATATCTTCTGGAAAGCCGGATGGAATACCAGATTGAATACAAAGAAAAGCAGATGGTCCTCAATAAGATCAAGCTTGGAAAACGGGACACCAAAGGAACGAAAGTGCGGGTATAAAGGAAAAAGCCTGAAAACGCTTGCATTTTATAATAATAAATGGTATGATTACCATGTTAATAGATGATTACTAGTTTTAAGAGTGGGCGATACGTCCACTCTTATTTGTTGCATTGAGTATCAATCACTGAGTCAGAGGGTGAAGTTTGATGGTATGAATTACGGGTCGAACATCCGAAGAATCAGGGTTGATTGTTGAGGACAGCAACTGCTGTTCATGTAAAAGGTGGTGAAAGCATGAGTGTAAGAGAACAGTACGAACAGAAGGCGGAAGCTATGGCACAGCCGATTATTGATCAGTTTGGTTTTGAACTGGTGGATGTGGAGTATGTGAAAGAGGCAGGAAACTGGTATTTACGTTTCTATATCGATAAAGAAGGCGGAATTACCGTAGATGACTGTGAGGCAGTCAGCAGAATCTTCAGTGATAAACTGGATGAACTGGATTTTATCGAAGATGCTTATATTATGGAAGTAAGTTCCCCGGGTCTTGGACGTCCTCTGAAGAAAGAAAAGGATTACGTAAGAAGTATGGGAAAAGAAGTAGAGATCCGTACCTATCGTCCGATTAATAAAGAAAAAGAATTCTACGGAATCCTCAGTGCATATGATGAAAGTAGCGTGACGATCACCACAGAGGATCAGAAAGAGCAGACATTTGAAAAAGCAGATATCGCATTGATTCGTCTTGCTTTTGATTTTTAAGGAGGATAAAGAAAAAATGAACACAGAATTACTGGAAGCGTTAACTATTCTGGAAAAAGAAAAAAATATCAGCAAAGAAGTTCTGATGGAAGCGATCGAACAGTCTCTGATTCAGGCCTGTAAAAACCATTTTGGAAAAGCAGATAACGTACATGTGACCATCGATCATGAAACCTGCGAGTTCAGCGTATATGCTGACAAGACCGTAGTGGAGGTGGTAGAAGATCCGGTGATGGAGATCAGCCTTTCCAATGCGAAGATGATGGATTCCAAATATGAACTGGGGGATATCGTTCAGGTTCCGATTCAGTCCAAACAGTTCGGACGTATCGCGACACAGAACGCAAAGAATGTGATTCTGCAGAAAATCCGTGAGGAAGAAAGAAAAGTTCTGTATGATGAATATTTCCAGAAAGAAAAAGACGTGGTTACCGGTGTGGTACAGCGGTACATGGGAAAAAATGTCAGTGTGAATCTGGGTAAGGTAGATGCGATCCTGAGTGAAAACGAGCAGGTCAAAGGTGAAGTATACAAACCGACCGAACGTATCAAAGTATATGTACTGGAAGTTAAGGATTCACCGAAAGGACCAAAGATCATGGTTTCCAGAACTCATCCGGAACTGGTAAAACGTCTCTTTGAAGCAGAAGTGACTGAGGTAAAAGACGGTATCGTAGAGATCAAGAGTATCGCAAGAGAAGCCGGTTCCAGAACCAAGATCGCTGTATGGTCCAATGATCCGGATGTCGATGCCGTCGGTGCGTGTGTAGGTATGAACGGTGCCAGAGTAAACACTATTGTGGAAGAACTGCGTGGTGAGAAGATCGATATCATCAGCTGGAATGAGAATCCGGCACTGTTGATTGAGAATGCACTGAGCCCTGCAAAGGTGATCACCGTACTGGCAGATCCGGATGAGAAGACTGCGCTGGTTATTGTTCCGGATTATCAGCTGTCTCTTGCAATCGGTAAAGAAGGACAGAATGCCCGTCTGGCAGCCCGTCTGACAGGCTTCAAGATCGATATCAAGAGTGAGACACAGGCAAGAGAAGCCGGTGATTTTGAATATTATCAGGAGTCTGACGATGAAGAGGGTGAAGATTCCATGGAAGATGCTCTGGCCGATGTAGAACTGGATGAAGAACCGAAAACAGAAGAGATCTCGGAAGAGACATCCACAGAAGAAGAGTAAGATCTGAAAAAACAGTGAGGCGGATAGCTATGGGAAATATAAAAAAGGTGCCGCTGCGGAAATGTATCGGATGCAATGAGATGAAAAATAAAAAGGAAATGATGCGTGTACTGAAGGCGCCGGAAGGTGAAATCGTACTGGATGTGACCGGAAGAAAAAACGGTCGCGGCGCATATCTTTGTTTCTCAAAGGAATGTCTGCAGAAAGCCATCAAGAACAAAGGGCTGGAACGTTCCCTGAAGATGCAGATTCCTCAGGAGGTTTACGAGAACCTGGAAAGGGAGCTGGATACGATTGAATTGTAATAAAGTACTATCACTGATCGGACTTTCCACCAAGGCAGGTAAGATTGTCAGCGGAGAGTTTTCAACGGAGAAAGCAGTAAAGACAGGAAAGGCCTGGCTGGTCATCGTTTCGGCGGAAGCGTCGGACAATACCAAAAAGAAATTCCATAATATGTGTACGTATTATGAAGTACCCTGTTATGATTTCGGAGGAAAAGAGGAACTGGGAAGAGCCATGGGAAAAGAATTCCGTGCGTCTCTGGCAGTAACTGATGAAAACCTGGCAGCAGCAATGGAAAAACAGCTGAAATCTGAATAATTACATTTCTTGGCATGGAGCAGAAAGGTTGGTGGTAGAATGCCAAAATCAAGAATCTATGAAATTGCACAGGAATTAAATAAAACAAACAAAGAAGTTATTGAATTTTTAAAGGAGAAAAAGGTAGAAGTTAAGAGTCATATGAGTACATTGGAAGAAAAAGATGAAAAAATGGTCCGGGATGCATTCACCGGAAAAAATGAAGGAAAAGAAGAGAAAAAAGAAGCAGCTGACCGCCCGAAAAAGAAATCAAATCTGATTCAGGTATTCCGTCCGCAGAACGCACAGACCCAGGAAGGTAAGAATTTCAGAAGAAACAAACCGCAGTCTGACAGAAACGGACATGACAGACCGGCAAGAGGAAACGGTGAAGGAAACCGCAGTGGATATCAGAACCGTGACAATCAGAGCAGAGATGGTCAGGAGAGAAGATTCAACGGTCAGGGAAGAAGAGACAATCAGAACCGTGACGGCCAGAGCAGAGATAACCAGGGTGGCCGTCGCTTTGATAACAGAAACGGCCAGAATAATAACCGTTATCAGGGACAGAACAACCGTCAGGACGGCGGAAACGGAAGCCGTCGCTTCGATGGAAACAGAGACGGACAAAACAGAGACAATCAGAACAGAGACAATCAGGGCGGCCGTCGTTTTGATAACAACAGAAACGGTATGAACCGTGATAACAGAGACCGCGACGGAAGAGAAAACAACGGACGCAGAAATGAACGCAGAGATTCCAGACCTGCTATGGACAGTATGGATCTGGGTCTGGCAAGAAAACCGGTCAGAGACGTAAAGAACAAAGAAAAAGATAAAGAAAAAGAACGCGAAAGAGAAGAGAAAAAGACCCAGGACAGACGAAACGGACAGGGATCCAACCGTCCGAACCAGGGACGTTTTCAGAAGAGCAGACTGCCGAAAGCACTGCAGAAACCTGCCCGTCCTCAGCCGAAGGAAGAAAAGAAAGAAGTAGTGAAAGAAATCACACTTCCGGAGAAAATGACGATTCGCGAACTGGCAGAAAAGATGAAGATGCAGCCGGCAGTGATCGTTAAGAAACTGTTTATGGAAGGAACTATGGTTACGGTAAACCATGAGATCGATTTTGAAAAGGCACAGGAGATCGCACTTGACTATGATATTATCGCAGAACAGGAAGAAAAAGTGGATGTGATTGAGGAACTGTTAAAAGAGGAAGAGGAAGATCCGAAGGATCTCGTTCCAAGACCACCGGTTGTCTGTGTTATGGGACACGTTGATCATGGTAAAACTTCACTGCTGGATGCGATTCGTAAGACAAATGTAACCGATCGTGAGGCCGGTGGTATCACACAGCACATCGGTGCATATGTGGTATCAATCAAGGGACAGAAGATCACATTCCTGGATACTCCGGGACATGAGGCATTCACCGCTATGCGTATGCGTGGAGCAAACTCCACCGATATCGCTGTTCTGGTAGTTGCAGCAGACGATGGTGTAATGCCGCAGACGGTAGAAGCAATCAACCATGCAAAAGCAGCAGGTGTTGAGATCATTGTTGCGATCAACAAAGTAGATAAACCGAGTGCCAACATCGAGAGAGTAAAACAGGAACTTTCCGAGTACGAACTGATCCCGGAAGACTGGGGAGGAAGCACTATTTTCGTCCCGGTGTCCGCAAAGACTCACCAGGGTATCGAGGAACTGCTGGAGATGATCCTGCTGACTTCCGAGGTATGCGAACTGAAAGCCAACCCGAAGAGAAAAGCACGTGGTCTGGTTATCGAGGCGCAGCTTGACAAAGGAAAAGGTCCGGTTGCTACTATTCTTGTACAGAAAGGTACGCTGCATGTGGGTGACTTTATCGCAGCCGGAGCTTCCTCAGGTAAAGTACGTGCGATGATGGATGATAAGGGACGCCGTGTCAAAGAAGCAGGCCCGTCTACGCCGGTAGAGATTCTTGGTCTGTCAGATGTACCGAACGCAGGTGAAGTTCTGGTGGCTACCGAAAACGATAAAGAAGCAAAGAACTTTGCAGCAACCTTTATTTCTGAAAATAAGAATCGTCTGCTGGAAGAAACAAAAGCGAAGATGTCTCTGGATGATCTGTTCAGCCAGATTCAGGAAGGTAACCTGAAAGAACTGAATCTTATCGTAAAAGCTGATGTTCAGGGATCTGTGGAAGCTGTAAAGCAGAGTCTTGTGAAGCTGTCTAATGATGAAGTTGTCGTTAAGGTCATCCATGGTGGTGTAGGTGCTATCAACGAATCGGACGTAACACTGGCTTCCGCCTCCAACGCGATCATCATCGGTTTCAATGTTCGTCCGGACGCGACAGCAAAAGCAACCGCAGAACAGGAAGGTGTAGACCTGCGTCTGTACCGTGTCATCTATCAGGCAATCGAAGATGTGGAAGCTGCCATGAAGGGTATGCTTGATCCTGTCTTCGAAGAGAAAGTCATCGGTCATGCAGAAGTTCGTCAGATCTTCAAAGCATCCGGTGTCGGTAACATCGCCGGAAGTTATGTTCTGGATGGTGTATTCCAGAGAGGCTGTACGGTAAGAATCTCCAGAGAAGGAAAACAGATCTTCGAAGGTCCACTGGCATCTCTGAAACGATTCAAAGATGATGTGAAAGAAGTAAAAGCCGGTTATGAATGTGGTCTGGTATTCGAAGGATTCAACGATATCCAGGAATTGGATCAGGTAGAAGCATACATCATGGTAGAAGTACCGAGATAGGCTTTCATACCGGATTGAGGTGATAGGTAATGAGAAAAAACAGCATAAAAAATACAAGGATCAACGGCGAAGTGATGAAAGAATTAAGCCTCATCATCCGTCAGGAGATCAAAGATCCCAGAATTCATATGATGACATCCGTCACTTCTGTGGAAGTGGCACCGGATCTGAAAACCTGCAAGGCATACATCAGTGTGATGGGTTCCGATGAAGAAAAGAAAGATACCATTGCCGGTCTTCGCAGTGCGGAAGGTTATGTACGCCGCCAGCTGGCAAAACGTCTGAATCTTCGTAACACACCGGAGATTCAGTTTGTACTGGATCAGTCGATTGAATATGGTGTGCATATGTCCAGATTAATTGACGAGGTAAATAAAGAGACCCCAGAAAGGGATGAGGAAGATGATAAATAATATTGCATCTGTACTTGAGGGTGTAACCACAGCAGCTATCGCCGGTCACGTAAGACCGGATGGTGACTGCGTGGGCTCCTGCATGGGAATGTATCTGTATCTGAAAGAAAATTACCCACAGATCCAGACAGATGTTTATCTGGAGGAGGTACCGGAAGTATTTCATTTTATTCAGAACATTGATCAGGCGAAACAGGAATGGGAAGAGAAAGAATATGACCTGTTCCTGGAATTCGATGTCAGCAGCACAGACCGGATCGGCGTTGCCGGTCAGGCAGTGAATACGGCGAAAATAACCGCGTGCATCGATCATCACATCACGAATAAAGGAATTGCACAGAAGAATCAGATCGTTCCGGACGCAAGCTCTACCTGTGAAGTGCTCTATGAACTTCTGGAGCCGGAAAAGATCAACAAAGCCTGTGCGGAAGCACTATATACCGGGATCGTTCACGATACCGGTGTGTTCCAGTACAGCTGTACCGGAACCAGAACCATGGAGATCGCAGGTCAGCTGATGGCAAAAGGCATTGATTTTACCAGTATCATCAAGGATTCTTTCTATACAAAATCCTATGCACAGAATCAGATTATGGGACGCACGATCATGGAGAGCATCATGCTTTTGGATCAGCGGTGTATCGTGGGTTATGTGAGAAAGAAAGACATGGATTTTTACGGTGTGACACCGAAAGATATGGATGGTATCGTCAACCAGTTACAGAATACCCGTGGCGTGGAGGTTGCCATCTTTTTATATGAAATCGGTGTGCAGGAGTATAAAGTCAGCATGCGTTCCAACGGCAAAGTGGATGTGGCAAGAGTGGCTTCTTATTTTGGCGGTGGAGGCCATGTGAAAGCAGCCGGATGTACTATGCAGGGATCAGTGTTCGATGTGGTAAACAGTCTGACACTGGATATAGAAAGACAGCTTCGGGAGTAAAGAAAACATATGGAAAGAAGCGGTGTAATCAATATATACAAAGAAGCAGGCTATACATCTCATGATGTGGTGGCGAAGCTTCGTGGAATCTTAAAACAAAAAAAGATCGGTCATACGGGAACCCTGGATCCTCAGGCACAGGGTGTCCTGCCGGTCTGCCTTGGAAAAGGAACAAAACTGTGTGATCTGCTGGCAGATCATGATAAGGAATACGAGGCAGTGCTTCGGTTGGGAATCACCACCGATACCCAGGATATGGAAGGAACGATCCTGAAGGAGTCGTCAGTGCAGGTGTCGGAAGAAGAAGTCCGCACCTGCATTCTTTCATTTCAGGGTGAGCAGCAGCAGGTTCCACCGATGTATTCCGCACTGAAAGTGAATGGAAAAAAACTGTACGAACTGGCACGGGAAGGTAAAGTCGTGGAGCGAAAAGCCAGACCGGTTACCTTTCATAACATTGAGGTTCTGTGGATGGAGCTTCCGAAAGTAAAGATTCGGGTGCAGTGTTCCAAGGGAACGTATATCCGGACCTTATGTAACGATATCGGTGAAAAACTGGGATGTGGCGGTTGCATGGAAGAACTTCTGCGTACCCGGGTAGAGCGGTTTGGATTGACAGACGCGGTAAAACTGGACGAAGTACAAAAAGTCATGGAAGAAGGTAATATAGAACGTTTGATTCTTCCGGTAGACAGGATGTTCGATCAGTATCCGGCTGCGAAAACAACACCGCAGGGTGATCTTCTGGTACACAACGGAAACCGGATTTTTCCGGAACTGTTACAGGAGGAGCTCAAGGTGGATGGAGGTTATGTCAGAGTATATGACAGCCGGGAGACATTTATAGGACTGTATGAGAAAAAGACAGATCAGATGATACCGGTGAAAATGTTTTATCGAAAAGAAAATGAGGCGTAACGATTCTGCAGGCAATATTCTGTGAGATGTTTTGTCCCGTAAAAGCAATTGGAAAAACAGTTGCGACAGAGAGAAGAATGGAAAGAGACATGAAATATATTACAAAAAATCTGGATTTTCAATTGGATAAGAGAAGTGTGGTAACACTTGGAAAATTTGACGGCGTCCATAAGGGGCACAGTAAACTGATCAACCGGGTTCTGGAAATCGGCAAAGAAGGATATGAAACGGTAGTATTTACCTTTGATGTTTCTCCTCTTGTCAGACTGGGAACCAGGATCAAGCGGACGATTCTTACGAATGAAGAGCGCAGGATTCTTCTGGAACGCCGGGGAGTGGAATGTCTGGTGGAGTGTCCGTTCGTTCCGGAAATCATCCGGATGGAGCCGGAGGATTTTATCAGGGAGATTCTGGTTAAACAGCTGTGTGCCGCATATGTAGTGGTGGGGCCGGATTTTCACTTTGGACATAACAGAAAAGGAAATCCGGAACTGTTACGGAAGGCGGGTACCCAATATGGATTTGAGGTGGAAATTTTAAGCAAGGAGACGCGGGAAGAACGCCCGATCAGCAGCACCTGGATCCGTGAGGTACTTCAGGAAGGAAATATCGAGAAAGTCAATGAGCTCCTCGGCTACCGGTATTTTGTGCTGGGAGAAGTGGTACATGGAAGACAGCTGGGGCGTACCTGGGGACTTCCGACGATTAATCAGGTGCCGGAAGACGGAAAACTTCTACCACCCTTTGGTGTCTATGCATCGAAAACTTTTATCAAAGGTAAAACGTTCTATGGAATCTCCAATGTGGGGGTGAAACCCACCGTGGAAGTGCCGTTTGCAGGTGTAGAGACGTATTTGTTTGACTGCGACGAGGATCTGTACGGGGAAGAGGCCCGGGTGGAATTCTATCACTTTGTGCGTCCGGAGTGCAAGTTTGATTCGGTGGAAGAACTGAAAGCACAGATTCAGAGAGATGCCGGTTCAGGAAAGCAATATTTCGAAAAAAGAGGTTTACATTACTGAAAGTATATGGTATACTGTTCAAGTATGAGTTAGCCCATATTCAGATATCGGATACTCCGACCATTTCTTAATATGTGGCGATTGAAAAAACAGGAGGAAAACAAAATGATTTCTAAAGAAAAGAAACAGGCTATTATGGCTGAATACGCAAGAACAGAAGGCGACACAGGTTCACCGGAAGTACAGGTAGCTGTACTGACAGCAAGAATCCAGGAGCTGACAGAGCATCTGAAAACACATCACAAAGATCATCATTCCAGAAGAGGTCTGCTGAAAATGGTAGGTCAGAGAAGAGGTCTGCTGGATTACCTGAAGAAAACAGATATCGAAAGATATCGTGCACTGATTGAAAAATTAGGAATCAGAAAGTAATTCAACTGCACAGAGAAAAGAATGGCGAGGGGTGGAAGGTATTCTTCCATCCCTCTTATCTTAATCTGTACAAGACAGCGTAAAAAAGGAAAATATATCCCAACGGATACTGTCGATTACCGGAAGATGTCGGAAAGGATGCCGAGACCACTGAAAAGCATATTGCCAAAGCAGGATAAGGACAGCGGGGAGTGTGTTTTTCAGTTGTTTCGGAGCATATCCGCCGGCAGAATGTTGCTGAGAATGAAGTGAACAGTAACGAAAAAATCGCCCAGAGGGCAGAAAAAGGAGAAAATGTATGTACAAAAGTTATTCTATGGAACTGGCAGGAAGAACACTGACAGTTGACATCGACCGCGTGGCAAAACAGGCTAATGGCGCAGCATTTATGCATTATGGTGATACCGTTGTACTTTCTACCGCAACCGCATCAGAAAAGCCAAGAGAAGGAATTGATTTTTTCCCGTTAAGTGTAGAATATGAAGAGAAAATGTATGCAGTAGGAAAAATCCCGGGTGGATTTAACAAGAGAGAAGGAAAAGCATCCGAGCATGCGATTCTGACCTCCCGAGTAATTGACCGTCCGATGCGTCCGCTGTTCCCGAAGGATTACCGTAATGATGTTACACTGAATAACATGGTAATGTCTGTAGATCCACAGTGTAATCCGGAAGTTGTGGCAATGCTTGGTTCCTCTATCGCAACCTGCATCTCAGATATTCCTTTTGACGGACCATGTGCAGCAACACAGGTAGGTATGATCGATGGTGAACTGATCATTAACCCGACACTGGAGCAGAATGCAAAATCTGACCTGAAACTGACTGTTGCTTCCACAAGAGAAAAAGTCATCATGATTGAAGCCGGAGCAAACGAAGTTCCGGAAGCAAAGATGATTGAAGCTATTTTTGAAGCTGATAAGGTCAACAAAGAGATCATCGCATTTATCGACAAAATCGTAGCTGACTGCGGAAAAGCAAAACACAGCTATGAATCCTGTGCGGTTCCGGAAGAACTGTTCGCAGCGATGAAAGAGATCGTAACACCGGAAGAGATGGAAGTAGCTGTATTCTCCGATGACAAACAGACAAGAGAAGAAAATATCCGTCAGGTGACAGCAAAACTGGAAGAAGCATTTGCTGATAATGAGGAATGGCTGGCTGTTCTGGGTGAAGCCGTGTACCAGTATCAGAAAAAGACCGTTCGTAAGATGATCCTGAAAGATCACAAACGTCCGGATGGCCGTGCGATCACACAGATCCGTCCGCTGGCTGCAGAAACGGATATCGTACCGCGTGTTCACGGTTCTGCCATGTTTACAAGAGGACAGACACAGATCTGTACCATCACCACCCTGGCTCCTCTGTCCGAGGGACAGCGTCTGGATGGGCTGGATGAGTTCGAGGTTGGAAAACGTTACATGCATCACTATAACTTCCCGTCCTACTCTGTAGGTGAGACGAAACCGAGCCGTGGACCGGGACGTCGTGAGATCGGTCATGGCGCACTGGCTGAGAAAGCTCTGGTTCCGGTACTGCCAAGCGAGGAAGAATTCCCATATGCGATCCGTACCGTATCTGAGACATTCGAATCCAACGGATCTACTTCTCAGGCAAGTATCTGTGCATCTACCATGTCTCTGATGGCAGCAGGTGTACCGATCAGAAAACCGGTAGCAGGTATCTCCTGTGGTCTGGTAACCGGCGAGACCGATGATGATTATATCGTTCTGACCGATATTCAGGGTCTGGAGGATTTCTTCGGCGATATGGATTTCAAGGTGGCAGGTACACATGATGGTATCACAGCGATCCAGATGGATATCAAGATCCATGGTCTGACCCGTCCGATCATTGAAGAGGCTATTGCAAAGACCAAACAGGCAAGAGAGTATATTCTGACCGAAGTTATGGAAAAATGTATCGCAGGCCCGAGAGAGCATGTGAATGAATACGCACCGAAGATCGTTCAGATCAAGATCGATCCGGAAAAGATCGGCGATGTGGTAGGTCAGAGAGGAAAAACCATTAATGCGATCATCGATGAGACCGGTGTAAAAATCGATATCACAGATGACGGAGCAGTTTCTATCTGCGGAACAGATCAGAAGATGATGGATAAAGCAATTCACTATATCCAGACCATCGTAACAGATTACAAAGAAGGTCAGATTTTCACCGGTAAAGTAGTAAGCATCAAAGAATTCGGCGCATTTATCGAATTTGCACCAGGAAAAGAGGGTATGGTTCATATCTCCAAGAT
>NZ_JALFPR010000148.1:0-4332 GCF_022785585.1 Oliverpabstia sp.
CCAGACTGGTTTCTCCGGTTTCGTCTGCTTTCACATAGCCTGCCGGGTCCAGTTCCACCAGATCCTTTACCAGTGCCGTCTGCGGAACCGATCCGAAGGCTACGAATACGCCATCTACATCGATCACTGTTCCGTCTTCCAAAGCAACACCTGTCACTTTCGCTTTTCCGGTGATTTCTTTCACCTGATGTTCCAGTACAAACGTGACATTCTCTTTTTCTTTCAGTTTTTCTACTGTAACGACTGCGCCACGAAACTCTTTTCTTCTGTGGATCACATACACCTGCTCCGCCAGACCTGCCAGATAAGCGGCATCATCCAGTGCGGTATCTCCGCCGCCGAGCACGGCAACTTTTTTGCCCCGGTAAAAGGATCCGTCGCAGATTGCACAGTAGGAAACGCCTTTTCCCACATATTCTTTTTCTCCCGGAATATCAGCCCTCCGTGGGGATACTCCCGCTGCATAGATCACGGTCTTTGATTCGATCACAGAACTGTCTGAGAAGGTCATCTGAAACTGTCCGGACTCTTCTTTTTGGATCCTGGTCACTTCCTGTTCCAGAAATTCGACTTCGAGTTTTACGGCATGTTCCCGGAATGTCTCTCCCAGATCATACCCGCTGATTCCCGGCATTCCCAGATAGTTGTCTACCCGACCGCTCTCTGCGATCTGTCCGGTTCCTTCATATTCTTTTTCTATCACTATAGCTGACAGGTTTGCCCGCTTCGCATAGATCGCTGCGCTTAAACCTGCCGGGCCGCTGCCGATGATACTTACATCATATACCATATCTTTCGTTTCCTTATTATTCTTCTTTCAGATCGCCCTTCTTTACAGAAGCCACGCAGAAGTCCAGTCTCTCTTCATCACTGTCTTCGTCATCCCCATTCATGCCTGTTACACTGGATCGGTTCGGATCCACCCCTGCAACTACGGTTACCTTTCCGGTTCCTGCTCCTTTGGATGCTCCCGGTACACGGAAGGTTTCCACATCCAGCGGTTCGATAGATACTTCTTCTGCATGTGTTGCCTGCGGTACCCATTCGTATGGTGTGCGGTATGCACGGTAAACCATGTTCATCTTGAAATTTCCGCCGATATTTTTAAAGTAAGGGTTCACATATTCCCATACGATCTCATGTTCCGGTGTCACTTCGATCAGATGTCCGTCTGATCCTTCGGTGATCAGTGTGTTGCCGTTTGGCAGTCGCTGTGCAGAACTGATGTAGGAACTGTAAAACTTGGAAGCATCGGTAAATAACAGGTTTCCTGCTTCCAGTGGGGTGTACTGCCAGATGATCTCCAGTGTGATCGGATCAAATTCCAGAACACGGGAGTAATCTCTGTGTGCGTTGTTGTTACCGGTCGGTGCGGACGGGTTCGGATTACCATAACCACCTTCACCACCGTTATCGAATACCAGCAGATTGCCTTCTCCCGGCAGACCCTTCGGAATCATGTGGAAATGATGCTGGCCGATGATCCATCCCAGTTTGCGAAGCTCTTTCGTTTTAGAAAAATCAGGTCCGATCTGCCATACGATTTCTCCGGTTTTCTTGCTGATGATCGCCAGAATATTTGCATTTCTCGCATCAAAGATCAGGTTGTCCGGATGGAATCTCTCATCTCCCGCATCGTACCATTTGTTCTCTCCGAGAACAGATACGCAGTTAATGTGCATCCAGTCACCACCGGCTTCTCCGTGAAGTCCCGGATTACGGAACAGAACATTTTTTGCAGCTTCATCAAAATCAAATTCTTCAAAATGATCAGAAGCACGCCAACTCCACAGAATATTCCCTTCCCAGTCTACTTCGATGATCTTGTCATCGATCAGTTTTTTATCGGAAATCTCATGATTGTATACATTTTCATGGGTCAGGATGATGGTATTTCCACTGTCGGTTTTCGTTTCGCCGCCCGGATAATAATATCCGACAGTATTTCCTTCTCTCTGGTAATCGTGATGCTGTCTTGCCTGCCAGGTCGGTTCTTTTCCCGGATCTGCGATCAGTTCTGTGTGATCGAATTTCCAGACGATATTTCCGTCATAATCCACCTGCACCAGATCCAGCTGATCCTGATATGCATATTTTCCACCACGCTCTCCGGTAGTTCCCATTACATACCCACCCGGAAGGATCTTGTTCGGAAATCCGCCAAGGCCTGCCCACAGATTCACTTCGTTTCCGTTCATATCGATCAGAAGCGCTCCTTTTGCGGATGGATAAATTGTGTATCCGTTATACGCTTTCTCTTTGTTATATGCTAAAACTCCTGTTGGAAATACAGTTGGATAACCCATATTCTTTTACCTCCTGCGATCTGTTTTTTCTCTATGCCAGTTTTTTAATCTCTTCCTGAATGATCAGCGGATGAACCTCACCCACCAGTCTGTTTTTTATCTCTCCGTTTTTGATAAACAACAATGTCGGTACTGCCGAGATATCAAATCTGCTCTGTAACAGTGCTTCCTGATCAATGTTGCATTTTCCGAAGAATACATCGTCTCCTTTTTCTTCGGAAAGTTTATTTAATGCACCTGCCAGCTTCTTACAGTGGCTGCATGCGGTGGTGTAGAACTCTACAACCACCGGTTGAACAAAATCGCTGCGCGATGGCCTGCCGAGGCTGTGGCGCAGCTTTCTTTTTCTCAATAATAAAATAGGCAATGGCAATTCTTACCATCATTTGATATTGTAAAGTTACCACACAAAACAATTCAATACAGAAAGACACCACTGCCTATGAAAAGAATACCATTTGACCGCTTTTCTGACAAGCGGTTTTATTATGCCAATGCGCCTCCATGTAAGCAGGGTTTCTCATTAACTACTTTACATGGAGGATTTTATTATGTACGATGAAATATTTAGCCAGATTACAAATGCTGCAAACAAACGGAATCTAAGAGATTCTACTATTCATGCATACTGTACAAGTGTTGCTCACTTTTTAAAATATACAGATAAGCCAATAGATGCTCTGACAACAGATGATGTTGACACATTTCTGATCCAAAAAAGACTTTCCGGGATTTCACCGGAAACATACAACCACTATCATTCCGGTATTCGTTTCTTTTATAAAAAAGTATTAAAGATGAATTGGGATGACGATGATATCCCACGTATGAAAAGAGACAGGAGCCTGCCAACCGTACTTACGAAAGCAGAGATATCAGCGATTCTTGATGCAACGCCAAACCTGAAACATAAAGCCATGATTGCTACAATGTATTCAGGTGGTCTTCGGGTATCAGAAGTCACGCACCTTCACTATGAGGATATTTCACGCACCAATAAAACAATACACATCCGTGATGGCAAAAGCCGCTTTGACCGTTATACCTTACTTGCTGACCGTACACTTGAGATACTTACAGAATACTGGTTTAAATGTGGAAGACCAAAAGGAATTCTGTTTCCAAGTTCATGGACAGGGAATTATCTTGTGAGGGACAGTGTCATTCAGTTCTTCCGTGAAAGCGCAAAAAGGGCTGGAATTCAGAAACATGTCTCTACACACTGTTTGCGCCATAGTTTCGCAAGCCATCTGTTTGAAGCCGGGTGTGACGTGAAATACATTCAGGCCCTTTTGGGACACCGCGATCCAAGGTCAACAGAGATTTATCTTCATGTAAGCAATAAGACTCTGCTCGGTATTAAAAGCCCATTTGATGAGATGGGTGGTGAGTAATCGTGGAAAAATCATGTACGATACAGGATGTCTTTGAACGGTTTTATCCTGTTTATGAAAAAACACATGAGCTTCCTGCTCACCACAGAAAAGCAGCTTTTCACATCATGAACTGTAAAACCGGGGCTTTTGGTGTGAATATCAGTGTCTGTGAGGAATGCGGCTGTATCAGTGTTCACAACAATTCATGCAGAAGCAGGTGTTGCCCCATGTGCCAGGAGTTTCCAAAAGAAAAATGGATCGATGCGCAAAAGGAGAATGTATTGGATGCACCTTATTATCATGTGGTATTCACGGTCCCTGAGGAATTGCATCCTATCATTTATAGCAATCAGAAACTTCTGTATGATGCACTGTATCATGCTGCATCATCTACTCTGAACGAGCTGGCGAAAGATTCAAAGTATCTGGGAGCTGACATCGGATATATCTGTATTCTTCATACATGGGGTTCTGCAATGAATTATCATCCTCATATCCATACCATTGTTCTAGGTGGCGGACTTGATAAGGACAACAAATGGAAAGATACCGGTGGGAAGTTTTTTCTCCCGTATGGGGTCATTGCAAAAGTGTTCCGTGGAAAATATTTGTGCGAATTAAAAAGCCTGTGGAATGATTCAAAGCTTGAG
>NZ_JALFPR010000171.1:0-9863 GCF_022785585.1 Oliverpabstia sp.
GGTCTTGGTCCCACCAGACTCATATCTCCTTTGAGAATGTTAAACAGCTGTGGCAGCTCATCGATACTCGTCCGTCGCATCAGCTTCCCGATTCCGGTTACCCTTGGATCGTTTTTGACGGTCCATGCCTTCTTTTCACTTTCCTTCGACTGTACTTCCATTGAACGGAACTTATACATCATAAATGTATGATTATGCAGTCCCACCCGCTCCTGTTTGTATATCAGCGGTCCCGGAGAAGTCAGCTTGATCATGATCACAGCAAACAACATTATCGGAGAAAACAGAATAATTGCAACGATCGATCCGAAAATATCCATCAGCCGTTTTACCACCGCATTGAACGTATTAGTCAGCGGTACATAACGGATATTGATGACCGGAAGTCCCAGTAAATCTTCTGTATATGGTTTTGTCGGAATGATATTATTGTAATCAGGAATAAACTTCGTGTGTACTCCTGACTTTTCACACATTGCCACAATTTCCTGCAGCCGGTAATATTCACTCAATCCCAAAGTGATTGCAATCTCATCCAGCCTGTTTTCCGGCAGGATCACCATTAGATTTGCGATTCTTCCAAGCACTTTAATTCCGCGGTACATAGTTCCGGCTTCCACATTATCATCGAGGATTCCACGGATCTGATATCCCCACTGTGGATTTTCAAGTATCCGGTCAATATATGCTTCTGCTGCCTTACTGTAACCAACCAACAGGATATGCTTCTGATTCAAACCTCGTTTACGGATATCCCGCAACAGATAACGAATCGTGATACGGACCAATTCTTCCAGGAACATATTTATAAAATAGAAGAAAAACAACATATCACGGGAAAAGTTGATTTCTTTGAGCCACACATAAATGCACCCGATGATCAACAATATTCCCACCGTATTGGCTTTTACAATATTAGAAAATTCCAGTCTGCGTCCCTGCACCCGTTTCGGTGTATACAGATTAAACGCATAATACAGGATCAGATAAACCGGTACGATTCCAACCAGCGCTGTCATATACCATTCAAAAGATAAACTTCTGACCGCATCTACTGAAAAGGGACCCACGAATTTTAATGTCCATGCCAGCAGATAAGAAACAATGATCACAACAGCATCAATCACTACATGCATACGATTAAAGTACTTCTGATTATCTTTAATCAATATTTTTCACCTTTTAGTATTTCTGGTATGTTTTGTATTTACAATATTACTATAATACGCAATATACAAAACCACAACCAAACATTTTGTTAATTAGCTTACACTTTTCTTACATATTATAGTCAGGATATATTTTCCTGTCAACAAAACTTACGTTCTCCAATGTTTCTCTCATCCAAATCGTTACTGTTCACGCTGCACGATGCACAGAATTTATGCTAATCGCATAAATTCACGCGATATGTCTCGGGTTTTCTGTGACCTTCGCTCGCAAAAAACACCTCGCGTGATATTACCAGTGAACAGTAACGTCAAATCTCCGTATCACATTGATCCACAACTGCAATTGAATCTTCCCGTAATTAGGAAGATTTTTCCAAAAAAACGGTACTTTTTTATCTTTTTTACACAGTGAAAAACCATTTTTAATCCCTGCTGCATATTCCCGCCCATATTTCTTTGAAGCAAAGAATATAAGTTTCACAGTGAATCCCAGCACCAGAAAAGGCAGATTCAGTAAGATCTGGAGCAATGGCATATTTTTATAAAGCATATAAACATTATTTCTGGAAGAATATCTGATTTTAAACTGATTATAGCGTGATCCTGAAGTTCCGCTTCCCACGTGATACACCCCTGCCTTCGGCAAATACCAGTTTTCATACCCTGCTATCTGTGCCCGATATCCAAGATCAATATCCTCAAGATACGCAAAATGTTCCTCATCAAATCCTCCCAGCTGCTTTACCAGTTCTGTCCGATAAATAGCAGCTCCGCCACAGGAAGCAAATATTTTCCGCTCTTTTCTGTATTTTTCTTCCGGTTTTCCCTTCCCAAGCGCAAACGCCCAGCCAAGACAGTTATAATAATTTCCGGCATCGTCTATCTTTCCCCGATCATGAAACTGCAGCATCCGAGCAGCTGCAGAAAAAGCATTCTTTTTCCTTTCAATTCCCCGATACAGTTCCAGCAGAAAATCGGGCTCTGCCTCGGTATCATTATTTAACAGTACTACATATGGTGTCTGTGTTGCTTCAATTCCGATATTCACTGCTTTACAAAAACCAGTATTTTCCGCAAGTGCAATTACCCGTACCCATGGATATTTTTCTTCTGTCAGTTCTCTGCTCCCATCTACGGAACCATTGTCCACAAATATCACATCGAATTCAGAAAAAGTCTGTCGTTTCAAACTGTCCAGACAACGTTCTACATACTGTATCCCATTAAAATTAGGAATCACAACAGTTATCTTCTTCATGGTATCTCCTTCCTTACGCACGCAGCGAATAATTCCATTTGCTCAACGTAAGGTTTTTATTATAATAAGGATCTCCCTGCTTTAACAAATCGATCCATCTGGTCCGCATAAATTCTATCTCCTGCTGGAACCGGCGCACTTTGTCTTCACTGTCCTCCGATCCCCTGGATTTGGATTCGTAATGATATAATTCCACCCTCGGATTATAGACCACAAGATATCCTGCTCTCACGCACCGCAGGCAAAGATCCACGTCGTTAAACGCCACTGTCAGTGCTTCTTCAAATCCATCCAGACTTTCAAAAACAGTTCGCTTCATCATCATACATGCGGCAGTCACTGCGCTCAGATCCATCTGCAAAGATGCTTTGTGAAGATACCCACTTCTCGAACGTGGCATATTTAAGAATGCATGACCGGCGATCCCGCCGATTCCGATGATTGTTCCAGCATGCTGGATCGTATCGTCCGGGTAATACAGTTTTGCTCCCACGATACCCACTTCTTTCCGTTGGCAGTTCCCCAGCATTTCTTCCATCCAGTGAGGATTGATCACTTCCACATCATTATTCAAAAACAGCAGATACTCTCCGGAAGCCGATTTTTCTCCGAAATTATTGATGGCTGAATAATTAAATCCGGATTCCCAGATCACAATTTTTACGTTATTCCGTTTTTTCAGTTCTTCATAATATTCCCAGGTTTCTTTCTCCTGGCTGTTATTTTCTATGATGATTACTTCGTAATTGCAATATGTAGTTTTGGAAAATACCGAATCCAGACACTGTTTCAACGTATCTTTCTGATCTTTGTTCGGGATCAGGACCGACACCAGCGGGGTTCCCTGCACCGGATATTCCACCTGATAGAAACCAAGATCTTTCGTATGACTCACGGTTCCCTCCACACCCTGTCGTTTCAGATGTGCTTCAATAGCTCTCTTTCCCGCCTCAAACGCATACATCTTGCTTGCCGGATTATCCGCCGTGGATGCCTGATGCGTCCGCCAGTGATACAGCACCTCCGGGATATGGCAGATCTTCTTCGCAGCCTCCGTGCAACGGAAGATGAAATCATAATCCTGTGCCCCGTCATACTCTCTGCGGAACCCGCCCACCTGACGGATCAGACTGGTTCTCACCACGAAGAAATGTGTAATATAATTATTGGATCTTAACAGATCCACATTAAAATCCGGTTTGAAATGTGGCTGAAAATGTTCGCTCAGATCCGTCGTTACTTTATCTTCATCCGAATAAAAGACATCCGGCTCTTCTCTGCTCTGATTCAGTGCTTCCACGATCCGGTACAGTGCCTGTGGTGCCAGCAGATCGTCATGGTCAAGCAGACCGGTATATTCTCCGGCTGCCATCTCCATCGCTGCGTTCGTATTTTCCGCGATTCCGAGATTTTCTTTCAGATTCTCCACTTTTACTCTGGCATCTTTCGAGGTGTATTCCCGGAGTACTTCCGACATCGCTGCATCCTCGGGGCTTGCATTGGCGATACACAGTTCCCAGTTTGTATAGGTCTGCACCTCCAGTGATTCTATCATTTCCCGCAGGAATTTCGCCGGTGTTTTATATGCCGGAACAACCACACTGATCATTGGCTGTTTTTTCCACTGTTTCCTTCTCTGCCCTTCCAGTTCTTTTTCCGAAGGTTTGTGATTCTCAAACCATGGACCATAAGGCACTTCTTCCGGCTCCATCCGCTCACACAGACGCACCCAGAACTCTTTCGGTCCGTAATGTTTCAGATAGCGGATCCCCTTTTTTATCGTATACGGTTTTATCTTTTTGAGATAACGCATCCAGTTTCCTGAACTCATCGATACTCCTTTCTGTTGCCTCTTATCTGCTTTCGTAACTGTCCAGTGTCTTCCCGGTTAACAGTTTCTGCCCTCTGAATAGCTACCTGTCTTCTATCGTCTCATACTCCGGAAATTCTTTCAGCGCTTTTACCACTTCCGCTGCTTCTTCCAGGGACAGACTGTAGTACATCGGCAGACGACACAGCCGT
Source organism: Oliverpabstia sp. (assembly GCF_022785585.1). NCBI lineage: Bacteria > Bacillati > Bacillota > Clostridia > Lachnospirales > Lachnospiraceae > Oliverpabstia > Oliverpabstia sp. Next base: position 4,453 of record NZ_JALFPR010000171.1, read on the forward strand.
TCGCTCTCTTTTGTCGTGTAAACATCCTCGCCATGGAACCGTCCAAACTTCTTTCCGGCTGTTGCAGAGTGCAGTGGAACATAATGGAAAACACTCAGGATCCCACGCTCTTTCAGATAAGCCAGAAGCTTTGTACGCACCCTCAGATCTTTTACTTTGATGTAATACATGTGGGCATTGTGTGTGGCATACTCCGGAATATACGGGCGTTCCAGCACCCCTTTGTCTTCCAGTTCTTTCAGTTCTTCGTGATAGAAGTTCCAGATGGACAATCTCTTATCATTGATCTTGTCTGCCTCTTCCAGCTGCGCCCACAGATAAGCGGCATTCATATCGCTTGGCAGATAGGACGATCCATAGCCCACCCAGGTATATTTATCAATCTGTCCACGGAAATACTGGCTGCGGTTTGTTCCCTTTTCCCGTAAGATTTCTGCAGGTTCCAGGTATCTGTCATCCTGAAAGAGAATCGCACCGCCCTCTCCCATGGAATAATTCTTTGTCTCATGGAAACTGTAGCAGCCAAAATCACCGATTGTTCCAAGTGCTTTTCCTTTATAAAAAGCATTTACTCCCTGCGCGGCATCTTCCACCACTTTCAGGTTATATTTTTTCGCAATTGCCATGATCTCATCCATTGCACAGCTGACGCCTGCATAATGAACCGGCACGATTGCTTTGGTCTTTTCTGTAATTGCTTCCTCAATTTTTGTCTCATCAATGTTCATGGTATCCGGACGGATGTCCACAAACACGCAGGTGGCTCCCCGTAAAACAAAAGCATCCGCGGTGGATACAAAGGTATACGACGGCATGATCACTTCATCTCCCGGCTGAATATCCGCCAGAAACGCTGCCATCTCCAGTGCATGGGTACAGGAAGTTGTCAGCAATACGTTTTTCGTCTGAAACCTGTCCTTCATCCACTGGGAACATTTTTTGGTAAATGGACCGTCTCCGCAGATCATACCGTTTTTTTCTACGGCTTCTTTAATATACTCTGTTTCTTTTCCCACAAACGGTGGGCGGTTAAAACTGATTCTCACTCTTCTCACTCCTGTTATTGTTTTGCTTTGATATCGGATTGTTCCGTACTTTTGAGTCTTGTATCATCTCACATCGTATAAATCAAAATTCCTGCTATGATCAGCAGGTTTCCAACAAGTTTTCCTTTTGTGATCTTTTCGTTCAGGATCACTCTTGAAAAGATCAGAACAAATACATACGCAGCCGTATCGATCACCGGTCCAAACCGCATATCTACTTTTGTATAACACCAGGTGTTCAGAAGCAATACACCGAAAAAGATCCCGTACGCCACGATCACCCGCCAGTTCAGATATTCCAGCAGCGGATTGCTGTATTTTTTATTGGCACTCTGTTTTAAGAGTACCTGGGAGATGGCAGTAAAAAATGTGCCTGCCAGCATCAGTAACATAAACATTCTATTCATAGCGCTGCACCACCCATACGCCGGTGAGAACTACCAGGATACCGATAATATTCCGTACCGACAGATTTTCATGAAAGATCACCACTGCCCAGATCTGCGACCACAACAGGTACACACTCTTGTTGGCATAGGCTGTGGACAGGGAAAACTTCTTTATCACCTGCTGCCATGCAATGGCATAGATTCCGCAGTTTCCGATCATCAGTGCCAGGAACACATAAAGCCAGATACTTCCCAGCCCGTGCCGGTTATACTGCACGGATGCCATCTTGGAAAATACGCTGGTCAGGGAAAACAGCAGAATATTCAGGTGAAGCTGTATGTAATTCTTTACTTTTTCCATTGTTTTTTCCTTTTATTTTTTTGTATATCGTCTTTACGAGCGATACCATATCATCTTATTATACCATTCTTATACTTTCGCTTCAAGAATACTTTTCTATTGCAATTTACACTTACAATCAACTTGGGTCCACTGGCAATTATTGATATGCATTACAGGCAAAAAAGTGCCTCATAACAGGCACTTTTTCTTATTGTTCCATATGTTGTTTTTCTCTTTGTTTGACCTTCCGTAACAGCCAGAACCAGAGTGCGCCAATTTCAATCAGATAACTCACTGCCAGAGAAATACTTCCGCCCTGCATTCCATATTGCTGAATCAGCAAATACGCACCAAAATAGCTGACCGGAAGTATGATCACATTGCATATAACCAGTCCTTTGATTTCTCTCACTACCGTAAGCAGTGCACATAAAAACCACACGATGGCAGTCAGGATCGTACAGCCGATAAGTGGAAGCAGCAGATCTTCATGCGCTGCCACCTCATCCCCGTACAGAAGTTCCAGCCCCCAGTGTCCGAGGATCTTTCCTCCTCCCAGAGCGACAACACTGATCAGCAAAATTGCTGCCATGCATTTGCGAAAGGTTTTCCAGAAATCCCGGATATTTCCACTGCTGTACTGTTCGGCAAACAGCGTGATAAACGGGTTAAATACATAGGATGCTCCCATCTGAACGATCATTGTGGGTGCTGCGACTGATCCATAGATACCGAGTGCTACACCTCCCAGAAGTTTTTCCATGACCAGACGCGGGATCGTCGGAATGACCGATGACATAGTCTGGTAACATAACAGCGGAAAACATTCCGCCATCAGTGTTATATTTTTTTTCTCTTTCAGATGGATCTTTATGGTATCCAGCTTCTTTGCCCGAGGAATATCATACAAAAAGATCACCAGCCAGGAAACCAGTGCCATAGCAAGAATGGCTGCCAGCAGACTCTGTGTCACTGCCAGTACCGCCACAAATCCCACAAATGAAAGGATTCCTTTCACCATCCAGGACTTTCCGATCCAGTCCATCCGCCATTTTTTCTGACAGATTCCGGCATAGACATCGTAGAACGCCTCCGCCATCTTAAACAGGCAGTATGCAACGATACACAGACTCGATCCGTAGCTGTATCCGGCAATCAGTGCATAACCTACACAGACCAGGAATGAAAGGATACAGATGATCAGACGGCTGCTCACATAGATACCGGAGGTATATTTTTCTTTCATGTCCGATACCTGATAATTGCGGATCCCCTGCATAGCGATGCTGTAAAATACATTGTTAACCGACATGGCAAGGGTAAGGATTCCCGCTGTTTCCACTCCGGACAGCCGGACCACCAGTACACTGATCAGCCACTGTGTGATCAGATATACCATACTTCCCGCCGAGTTCCAGATAATACTCTTTTGTATTGATACTTTTTTTTCTTCCATTTTTTCCTTTTTGTTCAGCCTACCAGTTTTGTCAGAAGTTTCAGTCCGTGCACCCGGAGTGCACACACAAAGATCCACGGTCCGATCCTTTGTACCGCCGGAAGCTGGTGAAAATATCCCACTTTTATGTAGGGATTTTTATAGCATCGTGGGAAACAGGTTTCCATGATTTCCTGTACTTCCCGGCACATCCCGTCCTTCACCTCTTTGCGGCATCCTCTTCCCGTATCAAACAACAGACTCGTCATGATCCTGCTGATAAAAAATTCCAGTTTCAGTGGATCCATCGGATGCTCTTTGTCTGTACAGAATGCAATGGCATCACGCAATTCTCCAAAAGGCAGCTGCCACATCTCCAGTTTCCGGTTTTTGATCGTAGATGTTGTCGACTGGGGATTTGCACGGTAATAATATTCTCCGTCCCCGATGGTCTGAATATTTGTGGCAACGGCTTCCAGTTTTAAGATCAGCGGAATATCTTCACAGATCACGCCTTCACGGAAATGAATCTTCCAGGTATCAAACAGTTGTCTTCTTACCAGACGGTTACAGCAAAGATAAGATGGAATCCGAATCCCTTTTTCCTGATAATTGATCTCATACTTCTGTATGATCTCGCCCCGTTCTGTCACCTTGGTATAATTGCACATCACCATATCTGACTTCTTTTCTATGGCAGTGTTATACATTCTCTTCAGAAAATCCTTTCCTATGTAATCGTCGCTGTCCACAAATGCCACGAACTCTCCGGATGCCATCGCCAGTGCATGATTTCGCGCCGCTGACTGGCCTTGGTTTTCCTGATAGATCACATGGATTTTATCCGGGTATTTTTTTTCATATTCTCTCAGTATCTTCGCCGAGTGATCTTTGCTCCCGTCATCCACCGCAAGGATCTCGATTTCCTCAAGAGACTGCTGTAAAATTGAATCCAGGCATATGCGAAGATAGCTTTCCGCGTTATAAACCGGAACAATCACCGATACTCTGATGGGTTCTTTATTTTCATTTTCCAAATGTCATTACCTCTTCTCCCGGAAACTGAATCTCTACAGGCATATGATTTACCCTGTCTTCTTCATCCGGAAGTTTCATATAATCTCCGTAACATCTGGTCAGGATGGCATCATATCCGCATGGAATCTTCACAGTGATATTCTCAAAAGGCACATCCACCAGCTGTTCAATCTCTTTTTTCTCAATGATCCATTTTTTTGCATCTGCGGCAAAGGTTGTCATCCGAGAACTCCCTTTCTCCGGTTTCTTCATAAATGCCTGATTACACTTTTTCCAGACCATTCCCGCAGAGATTCCGCACAGATGCATTCCACCATGCAGAATATGCCAGATGGATCGCATTACAAAGTCTTTTGCCGGTCCGTACTGGCCGATCTGTGGTTCTTTGACCTTATAGATACTCAGGATCATGCCCCAACGCACCGCCCGGTTCAGCTGTTTTTCCATCTCTGCCTCATCATCAGAAATCTCATCGTAAGGAAAGATATCAATATAGAATCCGGTAATGCTTCCCGACTTTTGCAGACTGTTTTCCACAAAACGAGTGCGATTCATGCGTAGTTTTGCAAAATACAGATGATATTCCGGATCCGTATCCACAGTCTGAAGAAAATACTCTTCCCCGCATTCTTTCTGTGCAATCTGAAGGAATCTCTCATAGTCTTCTCTCGGCATTCCCACATCAATATCATCGTCCCAGGGAATAAATCCTTTATGCCGCACCGTTCCGAGAAGTGTCCCGAACGCCACAAAATAACGCAGATGGTATTTTTCGCAGATTTCGATATATTTGCATAAAATCTGTTTTTCCACATCCTTGATTCGATTCAATATTTCCGTATCGTATTCTCTGTACTGCAAAGCTGTTCCTCCCCACTTTTTTCTGCGTTGATCTTGCACCATTATATCTGTTGTAAAATCCATTGTCAAGGTGAGCCGTTTCCCCGGAAAACCTTGAAATAAAGGATTGAAAATGATATGATGAAGCACAGAACACAACCCTTTAAGAAAGGAAATACAAGATACTATGAGTTTATATTCTGTTGTTGTTCCGGTATATAATTCGGAACATACCTTAACGGAACTTTATACACGTCTCGAGAAAGTCTTCCGTGAAACCGTGCAGGAACCCTTTGAACTGATCCTTGTGGATGATGGTT
>NZ_JALFPR010000026.1:0-3024 GCF_022785585.1 Oliverpabstia sp.
AAGCGTGAAGCCCCCCTTAAGATGAGATATCCCATTCGAAAGAAGTAAACCCCCTTGAAGACGACGAGGTAGATAGGGCAGAGGTGGAAGTGCAGTAATGCATGGAGCTGACTGTTACTAATCGGGTGAGGGCTTGACCAAAAAAGCTGAGTGACGGAGTCACGAAGTGACCCCCGCGGAGTACTGTATATGACAATACTCAATCGGCAACGCAGGAAGTTAATTCTCAAGGAATGTTGACATGTATGTAGTTTTGAAGATATACTAAAACCAGCTAGATGATAGCTGGTTTTTTTGTGCATAAATATAAAAAGAAGGAATAGAAGAATATGAAAACAAGGGAAGAAGCATTAAAATATGGACTATCATTTAAAAATGTATATGAAGAAAAACCTTTTCATGACCAGAACTGGCAGTTAGTAAGAGCCAGAGAAAGTAAAAAGGCTTTTCTCTGGATTTATGAAAAGGATGGATATATTAATCTGAATGTAAAGGTAGATCCACAGTGGCGTGATTTCTGGCGTTCTGCTTATGATTCAGTAATTGCGGGATATCATCAGAACAAAGAACACTGGAATACGCTTATTTTGGATGGAAGTATAGCGGAGAAAGATATAAAAAGAATGATTTCTGAAAGCTATGATCTGGTTACTGACAGTCCGACAAAAAGAATTTATGAAGCGGTCAAAAGAATACCCAAAGGTCATGTTGCGACTTACAGTAAGGTTGCTGAGATGGCTGGTAATCCCAGAATGGCAAGAGCAGTGGGAAATGCTCTCCACAAGAATCCGGATCCGGAACATATTCCATGCTTTCGGGTGGTAAATGCAAAGGGCGAACTCGCGGGAGAATTTGCTTTTGGAGGAGCCGGTGAGCAGGCAAAGCTTTTGGAAGCAGATGGAATAGAAGTAGAGGATGGAAAAGTTAATCTGAAAAAATATGGAATCTGAAAAGAATGATCGAGGTTCCAGTTTTCTGTATCGCGAAACATGTCTCGGGATTTTGGCATTTTCATGCCAAAACACCTCGCGGGATAGTGACGTGTGAACAGTAACGCTGTTACTGTTTTCTGATGTATACGGCGTTTCTTTTGTTGATTATAGGCTTTATGAATGATAAAATCAATTTATGAGTTTTTATTATACGATAAGTAATGCTTATGAAAAAGGAAACTACACAGAAAAAACTATCTGATATCAATAGAGTGGGAGAGTTCAAAAAGATTATGTTAGATTACAGAACGGAAACGTTTATGGCAGTATGCAATGTTATGAATTACAGGGAGGCGGCAGAGCTGTTACATATTACCCAGCCGGCAGTTACCCAGCATATCCAGTTTTTGGAGAAGGAGTATGGCTGCCGTCTTTTTCTTTATGAAAACAGAAAACTGATCAAGACCCCTGCTGCACAGATGCTGGAGGATTATCTGCGATCGGTTCAGCAGCGTGAAAATTTTCTCAGGGAAAAGATAAAAAACAATGGTCTCCGGGAACTGCGTATCGGTGCAACCAAGACCATTGGTGACTATGTGATCACAGACAGGATTCACGATTTTTTAAATCAGCCGGATACAGCACTGACTCTGATCGTGGATAACACAAAGCATCTTTTGCATTTATTGGAACAAAATACTCTGGACTATGCCATCATAGAAGGATTTTTTGACAAAAACAGGTTCGGAAGCCAGCTGTATCGCCGGGAACCTTTTGTGGGAATCTGTCCGAAGGATCATCCCTTTGCAGGCCGTGAAGTATCTGTAGAGGAGATCCTGAAAGAAACTCTGATCCATCGCGAAAAAGGCTCTGGAACGCTGGCTATCCTGGAGGAAAAGCTTCTGGAGCATAATGAATCTTTGGAGCGTTTTCACCGGCATATATGTATTTCCAGCTTTAAGATGATCATCGACCTGATCAAGTCCGGGTATGGAATCTCATTTGTATATGAAATACTTGCCAAAAGCGACCCGGAGCTTGGGATTTTTACACTGAAGGGTGAGCCCATAGTCAGAGAATTTAATGTTATTTATCTGAAGCATGCAGATGTGAGGGAGAAGATGGAATGGTTTTTATGACCAATTGGCTATGCTGTCGGTTTTTTACTAAATTTTTGCAAGAAAAATAAGCTGCCAGCATGATGTTAATCGAATCGAGTAGGGATTTCTATTTTATATGAATATTCTTTTTTGTCGGATAGTAATTATCGTAGGATTGTATTTAGTTGACAGTAATACTATTGATTTCCAGTAAGAAATTGGATATAATAGGTGCAGAAATAAAAAAGAAATTTTCATCTCTGAAAAATAACAGGAGATCAATAAGGAGGAAAATTCACATCATGAAAATCGGAAATGATATTTATTATGTAGGTGTAAATGATCATCAGGTAGATCTGTTTGAAGGACAGTATGTAGTGCCAAACGGTATGTCTTATAACTCATACGTGATCATGGATGAAAAGATCGCAGTTATGGATACTGTAGATGCTAATTTCAAGGATGAATGGCTTACAAATGTAGCAGAGGTTCTTAACGGCACAAAACCGGATTATCTGGTTGTACAGCATATGGAACCGGATCATGCGGCTAATATTGAGAACTTCATGAAGGCATATCCGGACACAATAGTTGTTGCCAACACAAAGACTTTTACCATGATGGAGAATTTCTTCAGAAAACTGAATCTGGACGGAAAGAAACTCGTAGTAGGTAATGGCGAGAGCCTGACACTTGGAAAACATGTTCTGACATTTGTATTTGCACCGATGGTTCACTGGCCGGAAGTTATGGTTACATATGACAGCGCTGACAAAGTTCTGTTTTCCGCTGACGGATTCGGTAAATTCGGAACACTTGACGTGGAGGAAGACTGGGACTGCGAAGCACGTCGTTACTATATCGGAATCGTTGGAAAGTACGGAGCTCAGGTTCAGAAACTCCTGAAAGCAGCAGCAACTCTGGATATCCGGACAATCTGTCCGCTCCATGGACCGATCCTCACAGAGAACCTTGGACATTACATTGAGAAA
>NZ_JALFPR010000069.1:0-27101 GCF_022785585.1 Oliverpabstia sp.
CTCCTTAACACTATTTATCGTAATCGTTCGTAATCATAGATTCGCAACACTAGATATTCTAACAGAAGAATTATCATTTTGCAAGCAAAAATATAAATTTTTCAAAAATTATATTTCTTTTTCTACAAAAACAGGTTATAATACATACAGTATAATTCATCAGCGAGGGAATTTCCACCCCAAAATGAGTTATAAAGTTGTTGAGAACGGAGTGAACAGCAGCGCTATAAAATGAGAAAAGAGCAGGTTATTGTAAACAAATAAAATACGTCAGCACAGCAATACCGGGAGGAACCGGGGAATGAAGAAGACGGACAGAACAATAACCGGGAATGGAGGTTGACCTATGAAAGGGCGTATGAACACGGGAATGGGAGAAATTACCATCAACACAGATGTGATCGCCACTTATGCAGGCAGTGTGGCTGTGGAGTGTTTTGGTATTGTAGGTATGGCTGCAGTAAATATGAAAGACGGTCTGGTAAAACTCTTGAAGAAAGACAGTCTGAAACATGGAATCAATGTTACATTAAATGAAAATAAGATTTCCCTGGATTTCCATGTCATTGTAGCTTACGGAGTAAGTATCCGTGCGGTTTCTGACAACCTGATTGCCAATGTAAAATATAAAGTGGAAGCGTTTACCGGTATTGAAGTGGAAAACATCAATATTCTGGTAGAAGGCGTTCGCGTAATTGATTAATGAAGGAGGAGCTTTAGAAAGCGATGAATACAATAGATGCCAAACTGCTTGCCAGGATGTTTCTGGCAGGAGCTAAGAATCTGGAAGTGAAAAAAGAGTGGATCAATGAGTTAAACGTGTTTCCGGTACCGGATGGTGATACTGGAACCAACATGACTCTGACGATCATGTCAGCGGTAAAAGAAGTCAATAATCTGGAAGATGTACAGATGACATCCCTGGCAAAGGCTATTTCCTCAGGATCTTTACGTGGTGCAAGAGGAAACTCCGGTGTTATTCTTTCTCAGCTTCTTCGTGGATTTACCAAAGGAATCCGTGATCTGGAGGAACTGGATGCTGTGGCACTGGCACGTGCCGTAGATAAAGGCGTGGAGACTGCATACAAGGCAGTTATGAAACCAAAAGAAGGAACAATCCTTACTGTAGCAAGAGGTGTTGCAGACAAGGCACTGGAACTGGCTGAGGATGCGGAAGATCTGCAGACATTCCTGGAAGATGTACTGGAAGAAGGACGCAGAGTTCTTGCTAAAACTCCGGATATGCTGCCGGTACTGAAAGAAGCAGGTGTTGTGGATTCTGGCGGACAGGGTCTGATGGTTGTCCTGGAAGGTGCCTTTGACGCGTTTATGGGAAAAGAAGTGGATCTGACTTTTGACGGAGGAGAAAGTGCAAAAGTTGTAAAAATTACTCCGCAGGCAGAAGCAGATATCAAGTTTGGATACTGTACGGAATTTATCATTGTATTAAATAAAGAATTTACTGCAGAAGATGAGGTGGACTTTAAGGCATATCTCAGCTCTCTGGGTGATTCTATCGTGTGCGTGGCTGACGATGAAGTGGTTAAGATTCACGTACATACCAATGATCCGGGACTGGCGATCCAGCGTGCTCTTACCTATGGTTCTCTGTCCAGAATCAAGATCGATAACATGCGTGAAGAACATCAGGAAAAACTGATTAAAGATGCGGAAAAAATTGCTGCACAGCAGGCAGAAGAGGCAGCAAAAGCACCGAAGAAAGAAGTAGGATTTATTTCTGTGTCCATTGGCGAAGGTTTCGGACAGATTTTCCGTGATCTTGGTGTGGATTACCTGATCGAGGGTGGACAGACGATGAATCCGAGTACGGAAGACATGCTGAATGCGATCAGTAAAGTGAATGCAGAGCATATCTTTATCCTGCCAAATAATAAAAATATTATTCTGGCAGCAAATCAGGCAAAAGCACTGACGAAAGACAAAGATATCATTGTTATTCCTACCAAGACTGTACCACAGGGTATTACAGCAGTGATCAATTATGTACCGGAAAAATCTGTGGAAGACAATGAAAAAGATATGACAGAAGAAATTACCCGCGTAAAGACCGGTCAGATCACATATGCGGTAAGAGATACTCATATTGATGATAAAGAGATCCATGAAGGTGATATCATGGGTATCGGAGATCATGGTATGCTGGCTGTCGGAAAAGAAGTGGCAGCAGTAGCAAAAGAAACTGTAGAACAGATGGTGGATGATGAGACGGAACTGATCAGCATCTATTACGGAGAAGGTTTTACAGAAGAAGAGGCAGAGAAACTGGCAGGAGAACTGGAAGAACAGTATGATTACTGTGATGTGGAAGTAAATTGCGGAGGTCAGCCAATCTACTACTGTATTATTTCTGTAGAATAAAAACCGTCCGGTTTTATGGAACGTTTGAAAAGGATGTCTGTTCAAAGTTCTGACGGTGAGACAGGGTGAAAATAGAAAAAGATGCTGGACAGTATTAAGGGTTCAGCATCTTTTTCTGTCAGCAGAGAAAGAAAAGAAAAATCTGATCGGGAAGAAAACAGGAATATTGGATCTGCGGAGAGGTGAGAAGGAAGGATGAAAGAAAAGGAATCTATCCGAACACTGAAAGGTGTGGGAGAAAAGACAGAGAAATTATTTCAGAAAGTGGGGATTTCTACGGTGGGGCAACTTCTCCGATATTATCCAAGAGATTATGATATTTACCGTGAGCCGGTGACCGTGGAGAGCCTGAATGATCAGGAGACTGGTGCAGTGCTAGCAACACTGACATCATCGCTGGATATGAAAAAAGTGCGGAATCTGACTGTAATCTCCGGAACCATTGCCGATGCAACCGGGCGATGCAGGGTGACCTGGTTTAATCAGCCCTATCTTCGTAATCAGCTGCGGCGGGGCATGACTTTTGTTTTTCGCGGAAAAATCAGTAAAAAGGGAAATCTGTCTGTGATGGAACAACCTGAGGTCTGCACACCGGCGGCGTATGAAGAAAAACTGAACAGTATGCAACCCAAATATGCACTTACCGCAGGTCTCAGCAACAATATGGTAACAAAAATGGTAAGGGCTGCTCTGGAACAGCTGGATCTGTCACAGGATTATCTGCCGGAGGAGATTCGTCTGGAGTATGAACTGGCAGAATATAATTTTGCGGCGGTACAGATTCATTTTCCATCCGGTCAGGAACAGTATCTGGAAGCGAGAAAACGACTGGCATTTGATGAGTTTTTACTTTTTATTATGGGTCTGAAACAGCTAAAGGAACAGAACGCAGCGGATAAAAACCATTACCGGATGAAAGAAGTCTGGAAGACGGAGGAAGTGATGGAAAATCTGCCATATCAGCTGACCGGGGCACAGAAGAATGTCTGGTATGAGATTGAACAGGATCTGCGGGGGGAAAAACTGATGACCCGTCTGGTACAGGGAGACGTGGGCAGCGGTAAGACTATCGTGGCATTCCTTGCGATGATCATGACAGCAGAAAACGGCTATCAGAGCGCCATCATGGTCCCCACAGAAGTGCTCGCCAGACAGCATTATGAAGCTCTGACAAAGCTTCTGGAAGAAAATGAGCTGCTGGAACAATATCGGCCGGTGCTTCTGACAGGATCCAATACAGCAAAAGAAAAGCGTCAGATCTATGAAGCAATCGCATCCGGAGCGACAAGGATGATTGTAGGAACACATGCGTTGATTCAGGAAAAGGTCACATATGAAAGTCTGGGTCTGGTTATCACGGATGAACAGCATCGATTTGGTGTACGTCAGAGAGAAGAATTTTCATCCAAAGGACATAAACCGAATATTCTGGTTATGAGTGCTACTCCGATTCCACGAACTCTCGGCATTATTCTTTATGGAGATCTGGATATCTCAATCATCGATGAACTGCCTGCGCAGAGACTGCCAATAAAAAATTGTGTTGTGGACACGAATTATCGGAACAAGGCTTACCGCTTTATCGAAAAACAGGTGCAGGAAGGTCATCAGGTTTATGTGATCTGTCCGATGGTGGAAGAGAGTGAGGGAATGGACGGAGAAAACGTCATCGATTATGCCGAACGGCTGCGCCATGAACTTTCATCTTCTGTCACTGTTGGGATTCTTCACGGAAAGATGAAACCGAAAGAAAAGAATGAGATCATGGAAGCGTTCAGTGAGAACAGGATCCAGGTGCTGGTTTCCACGACCGTTGTGGAAGTTGGTGTCAATGTGCCCAATGCCACGGTGATGATGGTAGAAAATGCCGAACGGTTTGGTCTTGCACAGTTGCATCAGCTGCGCGGCCGTGTAGGGCGTGGACAGTGGCAGTCGTATTGTATTTTTATTCATGGCAAAAATCAGGCGGAAAAATCAAAGAGGCTTCAGATCCTGAATAAGTCAAATGATGGTTTCTATATTGCGCAGGAAGATCTGAAACTGCGGGGGCCGGGTGATCTGTTTGGTGTACGTCAGAGCGGAGATTTAAACTTTGAGATCGCTGATATCTTCCGGGATGCATCGATCCTGAAAAAAGCCAGTGATGCAGCCGGATATATCCTGTCACTGGATGGTACACTGGAACTTCCACAGCATCGTCTGCTGAAAGAAAAACTGGAAGAATATGCCGGAAGACAGATAGAAGATCCGGGCCTGTAAGCTGTGTTTTTGAAGAAAAACTTGCAAAATGTGGAAAGATGGGGTAAACTAACTGCTGTAGTTGGCTATTACTTACAGAAGATATTCTGTGAAGCAGATGGCCGGTAACGAAGGAAACGGTAACGTTAACTTGAGTGTGATTTTGAGGAGGATTATGAATATGGCAGTTAAGAAAACAGTTACGAAAGCAGCAAAACCGGCAGTTGAAACAAAGGAAGTAAAAGCTGAAGAGACAAAAACAGTGAAAGCGGAGACAGCAAAAGTCGAAGTGAAAGCTGAAGAAGCAAAAGCAGCTAAAACTACCGCGAAAGCAGCAGAAGCAAAGACAACTGAAACTGCAAAGAAAGCACCTGCGAAGAAGACAACCGCAAGAAAAACACCGGCAAAGAGAACGACAACAAAGAAAGCGGCTGTAGTGACAGAAGAAGTATATCTGCAGTATGCGGGAAAAGAATTCTCATCCGCAGATCTGACCGCAAAAGTAAAAGAGATCTGGAAAGAGATGGGTAAAAAAGCAGCAGACTTAAAGGACATCAAAGTATATGTAAAACCGGAAGAGAATGCAGCTTATTATGTGATCAACAATGAAGAGACTGGAAGTTTTGGCTTATAATAGAGACTGAAAAACAATGCAACGAAAAATCTCCCGGGGAGAGCGTTTTCCCGGGAGATTTTGTGCGTTCAGGAAGTCAGCAGTCGATTACTGCATGCTTCCGCCTGTATAACCGGATCCCTGGCTCATCTGTTTTTCCTGAGCTTCGATCATTTTCTTGACCATATAGCCACCGACAGATCCGTTCTGCTTTGAGGTCAGGTTTCCGTTATACCCGTCAGAAAGGGGTACACCCAGTTCGTTTGCTACTTCAAATTTGAAACGGTCTAACGCACCTTTTGCTTCCGGTACTGCTGCTGTGTTAGTAGAAGTTTTGGACATGATTGGTTTCCTCCTTGACTTGTTTTTTGGTAACTGTGATAGTATGAAACAGTTACGTGTGTGTAACTTGTTGTTACGCTGTTAGTATGTGACAGGAGAAAAAAATAACACTAGAAGTTTTTGCAAATACTGGATAACCTTAGATTTTTTGGTACAAACTTACAAAAACAATTGCAGATAACCAGGTGATTTGATATAATAAAACTATATTTGGATGAGAGGGCGGGTTAGAGGATGAACATTGGCATTATTGCGCATAACAGCAAAAAAACATTGATTGAAGATTTTTGTATTGCGTATAAAGGGATTTTGGGAAAACATGAAATATACGCAACGGGCACTACCGGCCGGCGAATTGAGGAAGTTACTAATCTGAGAGTGCATAAGTTCCTGGCAGGGTCTGTGGGCGGAGATAAGCAGTTTATGGCGATGATCGAGAGAAACGCTATGGATCTGGTGATTTTATTTCACAATCCGAACATGACAAGTCCGAAGGAACCGAACGTGTACCAGATTGCAAGCTGTTGTGATCAGTACAATATCCCGGTAGCAACCAATATTGCAACGGCAGAGTCACTGATTCTGGGACTTGACAGAGGCGACCTTGACTGGAGAAACCAGATATAAGGTAACGATTCGGCAGGTAGTATCCCGCGAGGGCGCTGAACAGTCACAAGATAAGAAGAGATAAGAAAGAAAATAAAAGATATGAGAGTAATTGCGGGAAAAGCACGTAGTCTGCGTCTTAAAACCATAGAGGGTATGGACACCAGACCGACTACCGATCGAATTAAAGAGACATTATTTAATATGATTCAGCCATCCATAGCAGACAGCAGATTTCTGGATTTGTTTGCGGGAAGCGGTGGCATTGGTATCGAGGCGTTAAGCCGCGGTGCCTCCTGGTGTGTGTTTGTGGAGCAACAGAGGAAAGCAGCAGAGTGTATCCGGGAGAATCTGGCATTTACCAGATTGAAAGAGGATGCTACTCTGTTGGTGACGGACGCGGTGTCTGCGGTGAACAAGCTGGATGGAGAGGATGCCTTTTCCTGGATCTTTATGGATCCGCCATATGGAAAAGGACTGGAATTTCAGGTTCTGGAAGCGTTACAGGGAACTACTCTTGTTGATGAAGATACACAGATCATCATCGAGGAGTCACTGGATGTTACCTGGGAGCGGGCGGAGGAACTTGGTTATGAAATCATAAAAGTGAAGAAATACAAGACAAATCAGCACGTATTTCTGAAAAAAAGAGGAGAATTATGACAACTGCTGTTTATCCTGGTTCGTTTGATCCGGTTACAAATGGACATTTAGATGTAATATCACGGGGCGCAGAGCTTTTTGATAAAGTGATTGTGGGCGTTTTACACAATTCTACAAAAAGTCCGTTGTTTTCTGTGGAAGAACGTGTTAGAATATTAAACGAGGCGACCAAAGATCTGACAAATGTGGAGATCGTCGCATTTAGTGGACTGTCTGTGGATTTTGCCAGACAGTGTAAAGCGAAAGTGATTATCCGTGGCCTTCGGGCAATCACAGATTTTGAATATGAACTGCAGATGGCGCAGACCAACCGCGTGCTGGCACCGGATGTGGATACAATGTTTCTGACAACCAGTCTGGAATATGCTTATCTCAGTTCAACAACAGTAAAGGAAGTGGCAGCGTTCGGCGGTGATATTTCCAAATTTGTACCTGGATTTGTGATGGATGAGGTACATAAAAAATTAAAAAAATAGTAAAGCAGGAACTTATCGATAAGGAGAGAAGAAAGATGAGCAGCAGAATTGAACAGATTATTGAAGAAATCGAAGAATTTGTAGAAAGCTGTAAATATCAGCCATTATCTACAACAAAGATTGTTGTCAATAAAGAAGAACTGGAAGAACTGTTAAGAGAACTTCGTCTGAAAACACCGGATGAGATCAAAAGATATCAGAAGATCATCAGCAATAAAGATGCGATACTGGCTGATGCACAGGCAAAAGCAGACAGCCTGATCGCAGAAGCACAGGCTAAGACCAAAGAGATGGTCAGCCAGCATGAAGTAATGCAGCAGGCATATGCACAGGCAAATGAGACTATTGCCAATGCAAACAAACAGGCACAGCAGATTCTGGATGAAGCAACAATGGATGCAAATAATATTCGTCTGAGTGCTATTTCATATACCGATGATATGATGGCAAACATGGAACAGATTCTTGCTACTGCAATCAATGAATCAGGAGAAAAGTACAAAAATTATCTTACATCCATTCAGAGTTGCTATGATGTAGTAAGACAGAACAGATCCGAACTGGCACCACAGGTATCCGGTGCGGAGACAACAGAAACAGAAGAAACTGCAGAAGCAGATGCTTCACTGGAAGGTCTGGATGAAGAGTAAGAGCCAGCCAACCAGCAGGGTACAGATTCCATGAACTGTTTTTCCTGCAATATAAGTACGAATCGAGAGGGGAGTGCCGCAGAGCATTCCCCTTGTTTGTGCTATACAGGACAATCCACCAAAAGAGGCAAAAGTCAGGGAAAGAAGGTAACGGAGGGGCAAGTGCATAGAAGAAGCACCAACAAGGGCGATTCCGGTAGTCATTTCCGTGAATCCGGTGAGAAATAACGATAGTACAGGCACGGGAGCAGTGAGATGCACCACCAGAGATGCCAGAATAGAAAACAGGATGATATAGCCTCCCAGTTTGGTGACAGATTCAAATGCGTGCATGATGGAAGCATCGACCATATGGCTGAGAGAATGGCGGAGTGTCTGTGCCGACGGAGAATCCGAGGGGACAGTGACATCACGACAGTCCGGCCGGAGGATCAGACGGAAAATCAGCGAAGTAAGATATAAAGAAAGATACAAAATGAAAAAGGTATATCCGGAAGCGTGAGAAAGATGGAGGGTGTCTGTGAGAATATAGGAGCTGATAAACACAGGTCCCGGATTATTACAGAATGTCAGCAGGTACTGCGCTTCACTTTTGGTGATTTTTCCCTCACGGAACAGATCAGCAGTCAGTTTTGCGCCCATAGGATACCCACAGATAAGGCCAAGCAGGAGTGCATAGGAGCCGTACATAGAAAGCCCGAATAAAAAGCGGAAGACAGTTTTGATCTTTCGAAGCAATACAGAGACCAGACCGGTATGAATGAAAAAGTCCGAGAAAATCATAAAGGGAAGCAGAGAAGGAAGCACATGAAAAAACCAGAGTGTTACTCCGGAGGCAGAGGACTGAAAAGCTTCCTGGGGAAAACACAGCAGATAAATAAAAACGAAAAAGAGAAGGATACACAGAATTACAGAACGCATGGACATCTCCTTACAGTTGATATTACAGTGACGGCTCATTGGGTAAAGCGTGTTACCGGGAACAGAGCGAACAGTGACTCTCAATGGGGCTGGTTATATATATGCCTTGATTTTTGAATGTATTTATTCTAAAATAAATGTATTGCGGCCGGAGGGTAAGGTATGCGGCTCAAAAACTGACGATGCGAACGGAGTACGTCAGATTACAGGAGGTTATAGCAAATGACAGCATTAGAAGGATTAAAACCGGAAAAAGTATTTTATTTTTTTGAAAAATTGTGTGAGATTCCACATGGCTCCACCAACATGAAAGAAATCAGTGATTATCTTGTTTCCTTTGCGAAAGAAAGAAATCTGAAATATTATCAGGATGAGGCGTACAATGTAGTGATCTATAAAGAGGCATCTGCCGGTTATGAAGATGCTCCGATTACTATTTTACAGGGACATTGTGATATGGTTGCAGAAAAGACACCGGATTCAGATCATGATTTTACAAAAGATGGTCTGAAACTGAAAGTGGAAGGAGACTATCTGACAGCAGAGGGAACAACCCTTGGCGGTGATGACGGAATCGCTGTTGCCTATATGCTGGCAATTCTGGATGATGATACATTAAAACATCCGGCACTTGAGTGTGTGATTACCACAGACGAAGAAATCGGACTTCTGGGAGCAAAGGCACTGGATACTTCCGTACTGAAAGGAACACATATGATCAACATGGATTCTGAGGAAGAAGGATATCTGTGGATCAGCTGTGCCGGAGGATTAAGCGGAACCAGCCGGATCCCTGTAGAATATCAGGAAATGGAAGGAGTAGTAACTGAAGTTCTGATCGATGGTCTTAATGGTGGACATTCCGGAGCAGAAATCGATAAAAATCGTGCAAATGCCAATAAACTGATGGGTCTTTTCCTGTATGAGTTGGGACAGAAGACTGCATACAGCATCAAAGATCTGTCCGGCGGAACGAAAGATAATGCAATTACAAGAAGTTGTAAGGCAACACTGGTTCTTGGTGAGGAAGACCTGGCGGAAGCGAAAATCACAGCTGAAAAACTGCAGAAAGATCTTCGCACTGAGTATGCAGGAAGTGATGAAGGAATCACTATTTCCGTAACAACGGGAAAAGAAGAAACTGTGCAGGCACTTTCTATGGTCAGTAAAGAAAAAGTTGTATTTTATCTTGTACATGTACCGTTTGGCATTGAGAAGATGAGCGGAGAAATCGAAGGACTGGTAGAAACCTCCAGTAATCTTGGCATCCTGAAACTGGGAAAAGATGCGTTATATTCCACCAGCAGTGTGAGAAGTTCTGTGGGAAGCGCAAAAGAGCATCTGTCTGCAAAATTACAGTATCTGACAGAATTCCTGGGAGGATCTTATGAAGAACAGGGTGATTATCCGGCATGGGAGTACAGGAAAGATTCCAGGATGAGAGATCTGATGGTAGATGTATATGAAGAACTTTTTGGTGAGAAACCGGTAGTGAAAGCGATTCATGCAGGCCTGGAATGTGGTCTGTTTTATGACAAAATCCCAGGTCTGGACTGTGTATCTTTCGGACCGACCATGATTGATATTCATACAACGGAAGAAAAACTGTCCATTCCGTCAACGGAAAAAATGTGGAAGTATCTGGTACGCACTCTGGAGAAAATGAATACGATCAGATAAATGAAAATTAGTAACTATTCAGTAGCCACTGTCCCGCGGGGTGTTTTGACATGAATATGTCAAAATCCCGAGACATACAAGCCAAAATGCCATCACCGAAGGTGATTTATGCGAGCAACGAGTCAAAGTCCGTGCTTGCACGGAACCTTGAGGAGTGCCGCGATAACGATAAAAACTCGCAAAGCGTGATTTTATCGTTTAAATGCATTCTGGCTCGTAACTGTGAAGGTACTGAACAGTTACGAAAATTACAGAAAAAGTGAAAAAGAGGGCTGTCGCGGCGCGGCAGCCTTTTTCTCTGGAAAACATTAAAATTGCAGTTCTGGAAAGGCAGGGAAAAGCATAGGATATATAGGATGAGGAAAGTTACTGACCAGCGAAGTGTTTTCCTGACTGGCAAAGTATGTTATAATGTACAAAAGAGACTAGATTATGACGACAGAATAAGGAGAGGTTAACATGGAAATACAATTATGGCGTGAAATACTCAGTCCCTACGAGCAGGCTGTTACAGAACTGGTAGAAAAGTTCCAACATCTGAGCCTGGAACACAGGGAACGGGGATTGTATTCTCCCATCGAACAGGTCACAGGACGTGTAAAAAGCATTACCAGTATTCTGGAAAAAATGAAACGAAAGAACATTCCGTTTGAGGAAATGGAAGAACAGGTAGAAGATATTGCAGGCATCAGGATCATCTGTCAGTTTGTGGAAGATATTCAAAGGGTGTCGGATCTGATCGCCGGGCGTTCCGATATGGAAATCAAATGTATCAAAGATTATATTGCACATCAGAAAGAGAGTGGTTACCGAAGCTATCATCTGGTTATTTATTATCATGTAGAGACATTAAATGGTCCGAAAAAGATCCAGGCAGAGATTCAGATACGAACGATGGCAATGAATTTCTGGGCAACCATCGAGCATTCTCTGCAGTATAAATATAAGACAAATATTCCACCATATGTCAAAGAACGGCTTGCGAATGCGGCACAGGCGATTATTGCACTGGACGGTGAAATGTCTTCGGTGCGAAATGAAATTATGAATGCACAGAATTCTTCTCTGATGCAGCGTAATCTGGTGATGGATATTTTACAGAACATTGAGAATTTGTATCAGAAGTCCAATCGCAGAGAGGTGGAGAAGATACAGGATGAGTTTTACCGGATCTATGCATCCAACGATCTGCAGCAACTCAAGCGGTTTCATCAACAACTTGATATTATTGCGGAAGGGTATTGTGCCCAGGCGGTGACGAGCGAGGGATGGGATCAGAACCTGTAAAACAGAGAAATTGTTTTATGACATTTACTATGAGAAAAAGGAAGAATACAGATGCACTTACCTGAGAAATTCCAGAAGGAGATGGAAATCCTTCTGGGGGATGAATATCAAGCATTTAAAGAAAGCTATGACAGACAGCCGGAAAACGGTCTGCGTCTGAACCGAAGAAAGGTGACGGGAGAGGAGTTCCTGACCCGTACACCTTTCTTGTTGAAAAAAATACCCTGGATCGACAACGGATATACGTACGGGACCGGTACACCGGCGAAAGATCCGTATTATTATGCGGGATTGTATTATCTGCAGGAACCGAGTGCAATGACACCTGCCAACCGTCTGTCGCCGGAACCGGGTGATTATGTGCTGGATCTGTGCGCGGCACCGGGAGGAAAAGCGACCGAGCTTGGTGCAAAACTGAACGGGGAAGGACTGCTTCTTGCTAATGATATCAGTAACAGCAGGGCAAAAGCGCTGTTGAAGAATCTGGAACTGATGGGAATTCCCAATATTTATGTAACCAGTGAAACATCGGAGAAACTGGCGAAGATACTGCCGGAGTTTTTTGATAAGATTCTGGTAGACGCACCGTGTTCCGGGGAAGGAATGTTTCGCAAGGAGCCGCGGATGATGGCAGACTGGGAACAGCAGGGACCGGAATATTATAGTAAGCTTCAGAGAGAGATTATTCTGGATGCGGCAGATATGCTGCGGCCGGGAGGAAAACTTCTCTATTCCACCTGTACGTTCAGTGAGTTGGAAAATGAGGGAACGATCCAGTATCTTCTGGAACAGCGGCCGGATATGAAACTGATCCCCTGTGCACCATATGAGGGATTTGAAAAAGGCCGCAGAGGTCTGGAAGCCTGTGTGAGGATCTTTCCGCATCGTATGAACGGGGAAGGTCATTTTCTGGCGTTGCTGGAAAAACAGGGTGAGCCGCGGAACCGAAAAAAAGCCACAGGAAAAAACTCAGTGATCCCCACAGAAGCAAAAGAATTCCTGGAGAACTGGGGCATGTATAAGAGGGAATGGCAGTATTATCTGCGGGACGAACGGCTGTATGCCCTTGGGAAAAAGGATGGTATGCCGGAAAATCTGCGATATCTTCGTACGGGGCTGTATCTTGGTGAGTGTAAGAAAAAACGGTTTGAGCCGTCTCAGGCACTGGCGATGGTGCTTGACGGAGAGGGAGAGAACCGGATTCATCTGAACCGGGGAGATCCCCGGGTGATCCGTTATCTGAAAGGGGAAACGCTGGATGTATCGGATCTTGATCTGAAAAAGAGAAAAGGCTGGCAGTTAGTCTGTGTAGATGAATATCCGCTTGGCTGGGGAAAACTTGCCGGCGGAAGTCTAAAGAATAAATATTATGCAGGCTGGCGCTGGCAGTGATAAGGAGATGGAGATGAGCGAAATCATTCGTTTGGATAAATATCTGGCAGATATGGGCTGTGGGACCCGAAGTCAGGTGAAGCAGATGATCCGCAAAGGGCAGGTGGAGATCAACGGAGAAAAGATAAAAAAACCGGAACAGAAGATCACTACTGCTCAGGATCGTGTATGCGTGGCAGGAAAAGAAATCCGTTATGAAAAATATCGTTATTATCTGCTTCATAAACCGGCCGGTTATGTGTCGGCAACCACAGATAACCGGGATAAAACAGTACTGGAACTGTTGCCTGAGAATATTCGCAGGGAGCTGTTTCCGGTGGGACGACTGGATAAAGATACAGAGGGACTGCTGCTGTTAACGAATGACGGTGAACTTGCCCACCGGCTGTTATCCCCGAAGAAACATGTGGACAAGACCTATTATGCAAGAATCGACGGAAAGGTAGACGAAGAGGATCAGAGAGCTTTTTTGCAGGGGGTAGATATCGGGGATGAGACAAAGACAGCTCCGGCAAAACTTGAGATCTTAAAGAGTGCGGATATTTCCGAGATTTTGCTGACGATACAGGAAGGGCGTTTCCATCAGGTGAAACGGATGTTTCAGGCAAGGGACAAACAGGTGATCTATCTGAAACGGATGACTATGGGTCCACTTGTGCTCGGTGATGATCTGCCGAAAGGCAATTACCGGGAGTTGTGTGAAGAGGAGCGGAAAGCTCTAGAGCGTGTCTGAAAAAGCTTTTCGTAAGCTGCGAGTCCCAGTTTGTGGGAGATTTTATCCGAATGAGGGCGGCGTAGCGGGCTACGGCAATCGAATAAGGGTAAAATATACCGCAAAGTGGGGCTTGCAGATTGCGGAAATGATTTTCAGACACGCTCTAGGAACAGATACAGAAAGATAAAGGATAAATATATATGTTAGAAAATATCAAAGCAGTGTTGTTTGATCTGGATGGTACTCTGGTGGATTCCATGTGGATGTGGGAAGACATCGATATCGAATATCTGGGACGGTACGGATATGAACTGCCGCCCGAACTGCAAAAAGACATCGAGGGTATGAGCCTCTCGGAGACAGCTGTGTACTTTAAAGAACGGTTTTCTATCCCGGAGAGTCTGGAAGAAATTAAGAGTACCTGGATGGATATGGCAAGGGATAAATATACCAACAAGGTGCCGCTGAAGCCCGGAGCGAGAGAGTTTCTGGTATGGCTGAGACAGCAGGGAATCCGGACGGGGATTGCAAGCTCTAACGGGATTGAACTGGTAGAGACGGTTTTAAAGGCACAGGGAATCCAGGAATACCTGGAATCCGTACATACCTGCTGTGAAGTTCCGAAAGGAAAACCTGCCCCGGATATTTATCTTCTGGTGGCAGAGACACTGGGGGTAAAACCGGAGGAATGTCTGGTTTTTGAGGATGTTCCTATGGGAATTCTGGCAGGAAAAAATGCCGGTATGCGAGTCTGTGCGGTGGAAGATACGTTCAGTGCCAGCCAGAGAGAAGAAAAAAAAGAGCTTGCAGATTACTACATAGAAAGTTATGATGAGATACCAAGAGAAAGGATGCAGCCATGAGCGGAGAGTTTTTGCCGGTGACAATGGAAGAGTGCCGGGAGAGAGGAATAGAACAGCCGGATTTTGTCTATGTATGTGGAGATGCGTATGTGGATCATTCTTCTTTCGGGGCGGCGATCATCTGCCGTCTCCTGGAAAGCAGGGGCTATTCGGTGGGAATGATAGCTCAGCCGGACTGGAAAGATCCGGAAAGCATCCAGGTGTTTGGTGAACCGCGTCTGGGCTTTCTGATATCTGCCGGAAATATGGATTCTATGGTTAATCATTATACAGTGTCTAAAAAACACAGGCAGAAGGATGCCTATTCTCCCGGTGGAGAGATGGGACATCGACCGGACCGGGCGGTGATCGTCTATGGAAATCTGATTCGAAGAACGTATAAAAAAACACCAATCATCCTGGGAGGTATCGAGGCAAGTCTTCGGAGAATGGGACATTACGATTACTGGTCCGATCAGGTGAAACGAAGTGTACTTCTTGACTCCGGGGCAGATATGATCTCATATGGAATGGGAGAACATTCCATCGTTGAGATTGCAGATGCGCTGGCTTCCGGGCTGGATGTAAAAGATATTACCTTTATCCGGGGAACGGTATACCGCTGTAAAAGTGTGGAACATATACCGGAACCGCTGTATCTTCCTTCTTTCGAAGAGATAAAAGAGAAGAAAGAACAGTATGCAAGAAGCTTCGGGATCCAGCATCAGAATACGGATCCATATCAGGCGAAGGTTCTGATAGAAGATTATGGCAATCAGGGCTATGTGGTGCAGAATCCACCGGCATATCCACTGACAGAGCAGGAGATGGATGATGTGTATCATCTTCCGTTTATGCGGACCTATCATCCGATGTATGAGAAGAAAGGTGGCATTCCGGCGATTGAGGAGATCAGATTCAGTCTTACCAGTAATCGCGGATGTTTTGGCGGCTGTAATTTCTGTGCGCTGACCTTTCATCAGGGACGGATCGTACAGGTCCGCAGCCATGAATCATTGTTAGAAGAAGCTGTTGAGATGACGAAAGATCCTGATTTTAAAGGATACATTCATGATGTGGGTGGTCCTACGGCAGATTTTCGACAGCCGGCCTGTAAAAAGCAGCTGACAAAGGGTGCATGTACCAACCGGCAGTGTCTGTTCCCGACACCCTGCAAAAATCTGATCGCGGATCATTCGGATTATCTTGCACTGCTTCGAAAACTCCGTAAGATTCCGAAAGTAAAGAAAGTATTTATTCGTTCGGGCATCCGCTTTGATTATGTGCTGGAAGATACGAAGAGCCGTTTTTTACAGGAACTGGCAGATTACCATGTGAGCGGGCAGTTGAGGGTAGCTCCAGAGCATGTGGCCGATAAAGTTCTGGAAAAGATGGGAAAACCGTCCCATAAGGTTTACCTGGAATTTTTAAAACAATATTATGCCTGCTGTAAAAAAAGTGGCAAAGAACAGTATGCAGTGCCTTATTTTATGTCTTCTCATCCGGGATGTGGACTGAAAGAGGCAGTGGAACTGGCAGAATATATCCGGGATATGGGATTTATGCCGGAACAGGTACAGGATTTTTATCCGACACCGTCGACAATATCTACCTGTATGTATTATACGGGACTGGATCCGCGGACGATGGAAAAAGTGTATGTACCGGTCAATCCCCACGAGAAAAATATGCAGAGAGCCCTGATTCAGTATCGAAGGCCAGAGAACCGGAAACTGGTGGAAGAAGCACTGGTCAGAGCAGGAAGACAGGATCTTATCGGATTTGGCCCGAAGTGTCTGATTCGTCCGTATGACGGCAGAAGGACTCAGAAGGCAGAAAATCTGAAAACGCAGAAAGGACATATCGGAAATAACGGAAAAAATGGAAGAGGAAATCAGAATCAACAATCGAACGGCCGTCAGCAAAAACAGCATATGGGTAAGAAAAAGACTATCCGTAACGTGCATAAAAAACGGTAACAGAAAGGATACAGCATGAAAAAAGTAAATAAAGGTGATTATGGATACATTCGATATGAGAAGAAAAAACGACTGCTGATTACAGTTGCACTGTTTCTGATTCCTCTGGCAGCATTTCTGGCAGCGTTTCTGATTACAGGTACCAAGAAAAATATTATTACGGTAATTGCTATGGTCGGCTGCCTTCCGGCGTGCCGTGCCCTGGTAAATATGATCATGATGTGGATGCAGAAACCGATGGATAAGAAAGTATACAAAAAGATCCGGGAACACGAGGGCAATCTGGAAGTAACTTATGAAACGTATCTGACTACCTATGAAAAAAGTGTATTTGTGGAAAGCTTTGCAATCTGCGGAAATAAGGTGATCGGTTATACCAGCCATATGGACGGATCCACACAGTTTATCGAAGATCATGTGCGGGGGATCCTGAAACAGAACGGTTATAAAGTAGAAGTAAAAGTCTTCAAAGAACTGAAGACCTATCTGGAACGGATGGATTATCTGAATGCACACAAACAGGAACTGGAGCAGAATATTTCTTTTAAGCCGGATGAACGATATCCGGATCTGTCCAGAGATCAGCTGATCAAACATACGATCCTGGCGATTTCTTTGTAAGGTAAAAGGGAAAAACATGAGAGATCTGACAATCGGAAAAAATGAAGCCGGCCAGCGGATGGATAAGTATCTGAAAAAGTACTTTCCGGAAGCCGGATCCGGATTCTTATATAAAATGCTTCGAAAGAAGAATATTCTGTTAAACGAAAAAAAAGCAGACGGAAAGGAAATGTTGAAGCAGGGAGACCGCATCCGACTGTATCTGGCGGAGGAGACGATTGAAAAGTTCCGTGGGGGACAGATGAAACCGGCAGTTTCCGGCAGGAAAACGTCTGACATAAAACTGGATGTGATCTATGAAGATGACCATGTGGCAATAGTCAATAAACCGGCAGGCATACTGTCACAGAAAGCAAAACCGTCGGATCTGTCGCTGGTGGAGTATTTTCAGCGATATCTGCTGGAGACGGGAGCAATCAGCGAACAGGAGTTAGAGACTTTTCATCCGGCACCCTGTAACCGGTTGGACCGCAATACCAGTGGTCTGGTGCTGTGCGGAAAGAGTCTGGCAGGGCTGCAGGCACTGTCGGAAGCACTGAAACTGCGAACGCTGAAAAAATATTATCTGGCGCTGGTGCTTGGAAAAGCAGACAGGCCGGGACATCAGAAAGCCTGGCTGAGCAAAGATACAAAAACCAATCAGGTAAAAGTGAGCACTGGTCAGGTGCCTGAAAGTTCTCCGATCGAGACCGCCTGGGAGCCGGTCTGGAGCAATGGAGAGGAAACGCTTTTAAAGGTGGAACTGATCACCGGAAAATCTCATCAGATCCGCTGTCATCTGGCCAGTCTGGGATATCCGCTGGCAGGAGATCCGAAGTACGGGAATGCCCGCTGGAATAGGAGGCTGAAACAGGAATATGGTCTGAAACGTCAGTTTCTGCATGCATGGCAGGTGGAATTCCCACGAATGTCCGGTGCGCTGGAAGCTTTGTCGGGAAAATGTTTTACCGCACCGCTTCCGGATGAACTGGAACGGATTACAGAGGGTGAGAGAAAGAAGGGTAAATTATGACAGAAGAGAGAATAGACGGAGAAGAAACGAAAGAGAAGAAGAAACCGAAAAAGAGTCTGAAAAGGGAGCTTATGGAAGACGTTATCATGATCGTGTTTGTTCTGGTAACGGTCTGGGTGATGAAAAATTATGTACTGATCAATGCAGTTATTCCTTCGGCATCGATGGAAGATACGATCATGACGGGCGACCGGATCTTTGGAAGCAGGCTGTCATATGAATTCGGCGAGCCGCAGAGAGGGGACATTGCCATCTTTAAGTTCCCGGATGATGAGAGTCAGTTGTATATCAAGCGAGTAATCGGACTTCCGGGAGATAAAGTGCAGATTATTGACGGAAAGGTTTATATTAACGATTCTGAAACACCGTTAGATGAGCCTTACCTGCCGGAACCACCGGAAGGCGATTATGGACCGTATTATGTGCCGGAAGACAGCTACTTTATGCTGGGAGATAACCGAAACTGGTCGAAGGACTCCAGGTTCTGGACAAATACTTATGTGAAAAAAGAAAAAGTTCTCGCAAAAGCGATCTTCCGTTATTACCCGTTTAACAAGATCGGTGTGATCGAAAAGGACTGATGGGAGGAAAATATGGCAACCTGGAATTCAAGAGGACTCAGGGGTTCTACACTGGAAGAACTGATCAACCGGAGCAATGAACAGTACCGTGAAAAGGGGCTGGCACTGATTCAGAAAGTGCCGACACCGATCACGCCGGTTAGGATCGCCAAGGATACCAGACAGATCACCCTGGCGTATTTTGAACAGAAAAGTACGGTGGATTATATCGGGGCAGTGCAGGGGATTCCTGTATGCTTCGATGCGAAAGAGTGCAAAGAAACAGTCTTTCCCCTTGCCAATATCCATGAGCATCAGGTGCGGTTTATGAGAGAGTTTGAACAGCAGGAGGGGATTTCTTTCCTGCTGATTTACTTTTCGGGAAGAAATGAATTCTATTATCTGACATTTCGAGATCTGTGGTGGTTCTGGGAACGGGCGCAGAATGGTGGAAGAAAAAGTTTTCTTTACGAAGAACTGAATCCTTCTTATTTTCTTACGAACCACGGTGGGATTCTTGTGCCGTATCTGGACGGAATCCAGAAAGATTTGCAGGACAGGGATTGACAAGTGTGCTGTCTTCACATATAATGTATTAGCATAGTAACACATTAACACACTAAAGTGAATGAAGATTAACTGTAAAGCTACTGCACAGTTACGAAGTTACATAACAAGATTAAAGAAGAGGATAGAACCATGAGACAATTATTTCATACCCCGGAAGGAGTCCGGGATGTTTACGGAACCGAATGTGCAAAAAAACTGTATCTTCAGAGAAAAATGGAGAAAATCTTTCATGCATACGGTTATCAGAGCATAGAGACACCGACCTTCGAATTCTTTGATGTGTTTGGAAAGCAGGTGGGAACCACACCATCCAGAGAACTTTACAAGTTCTTTGACCGGGAAGGTAATACTCTGGTACTTCGTCCGGACTTTACACCTTCCATCGCGAGAGCAGCTTCTATGTATTATCATCAGGAAGATATGCCGATTCGTCTCTGCTACAGCGGAAACACCTTTGTGAACCGCTCCAGCTATCAGGGACGACTGAAAGAATCCACCCAGATGGGTGTGGAGCTTTTGGGCGATGCATCGGTAGACGGAGACGGTGAGATCATTGCCATGACTGTAGAACTCTTAAAGGCAGCAGGATTGAAAGAATTCCAGATAAGTATCGGTCAGGTGGATTTTTTCAAAGCACTGGTTGATGACTCCGGTATGTCGGAAGAGACTATTCAGGAACTGCGACAGCTGATCTCCAACAAGAATTATTTCGGTGTGGAAGAACTTCTGGAGAGTCAGAGACTGTCCAAAGAACAGGTAGAAGCACTGACAGAACTGCCACAACTTTTTGGTGGCCCGGAAGTACTGAAAAAAGCAGAAAGTCTTACCGGTAACCCCAAGGCACTGGCAGCGATCCGCAGGTTACGGGAACTGTATCAGGTGGCCTCCTGCTATGGCTGTGAAGAATATATTTCTTTCGACCTTGGCATGCTCAGTAAATATCAGTATTATACAGGCATTATCTTCCAGGGATTTACCTATGGCACCGGTGAGCCGTTAGTAACCGGTGGACGGTACAACAGGCTGCTGGAACATTTTGGAAGACCTGCCCCTGCAATCGGTTTCTGTCTGGTAATGGAACAGGTGTTGAATGCACTGAACCGTCAGAATATTCAGGTGCCGGTGATGGAAGGAAAACGACTGGTCTTATATAATGAAAGAAACCGTGAAGCAGCGATCCGGATTGCCGGTATGCAGAGAACACATGGTATGCAGATCCAGTGTATGCGGATGGAAGAAGGTCTGAAAGCGGAAGACTATATTGCATATGGAAAGGGTCATCAGTTTACGGATATTGTATCTCCGGTGGGAGAAGATCAGATACAGGTGATCAATCTGTTTACCGATGAAGTACAGATGACCAATCAGAAAAGTTTTCAGTAGGAGGAAAGACCCATGAGATATTTAACCATCGCACTGACGAAAGGCCGTCTGGCAGAGAAAACACTGGAGATGCTGGAAGCTGTAGGCATTACCTGTGAAGAGATGAAAGATAAAAAGACAAGAAAACTGATTTTTGTCAATGAAGATCTGAAACTTCGGTTCTTCCTGGCCAAAGGACCGGATGTCCCGACTTATGTGGAATATGGAGCGGCAGATCTGGGTGTCGTAGGTCGCGACACGATTCTGGAAGAAGGAAGAAAATTATATGAAGTGATGGATCTTGGCTTTGGAAAATGCAGAATGTGTATCTGCGGACCGGAATCTGCCCGGGAACTGCTGGATGGTAATCAGCAGATCCGTGTAGCCACCAAATACCCGAATATCGCCAAAGATTATTTTTATAATAAGAAAAACCAGACCGTGGAAATCATCAAATTAAACGGTTCCATCGAGCTGGCACCAATCGTAGGACTTTCCGAAGTCATCTGCGATATCGTAGAGACCGGTTCCACTCTGCGGGAAAATGGTCTGCATATTCTTGAAGAAGTATGTCCGCTGTCCGCAAGAGTGGTTGTGAATCAGGTAAGCATGAAAATGGAAAGCGAACGGATCTCAGAGCTTTTAGGAAAGTTAAAAAAGGTCATCAAGGAGGCAGACAGATGAGAATCGTAAAATTAACAAAAGAAACTACAAAAAATATTCTGGAAAATATGTTAAAAAGAAGTCCGAGCCAGTACGGAGAGTATGAAAGCCGGGTGCAGGCTATTATTCAGAATATCAAAGGAAACGGAGATGAGGCTCTGTTTTCCTATACCAAACAGTTTGATAAAGCAGATATCAATGCTTCCAATGTAAAAGTAACAGACGGAGAATTCGAAGAAGCATATAAAGCAGTGGACCCGGCGCTTCTGGATGTGATCCGCAAGGCGCTGGTTAATATCGAGAGTTACCATGAACTGCAGAAACAGAACAGCTGGTTCAAGAGCACCCCACAGGGAACGATGCTTGGACAGAAAGTAACACCACTGGAAAAGGTAGGCGTCTATGTACCGGGAGGAAAAGCAGTATATCCGTCGTCTGTTCTGATGAACATTATGCCGGCAAAAGTAGCAGGTGTAGATAAGATCATTATGACCACCCCATGTAATGCAGAAGGAAAGGTGAATCCGGCTGTTCTGGTCGCTGCAAAAGAAGCAGGAGCAGATGAAGTCTATAAAGCAGGTGGTGCACAGGCAATCGCTGCCCTTGCTTTTGGAACAGAAAGTATTCCGAAAGTAGACAAGATCGTAGGACCTGGAAATATCTATGTAGCGTTAGCAAAAAAAGCAGTATACGGTCATGTAAGCATCGATTCCATCGCGGGACCGAGCGAGATCCTGGTACTGGCAGACGAGACAGCCAACCCGCGCTATGTGGCAGCTGATCTGTTATCCCAGGCAGAACACGACGAGCTGGCATCTGCAATCCTGATCACGACAAGTGAAGATTTTGCAAAGAAAGTCAGCGAAGAAGTTGAGGGATTTGTACAGGTTCTTGAAAGAAAAGCGATTATTCAGAAATCTTTGGATAATTTTGGATATATTTTGGTGGCAGAGGATATGGACGAAGCAATTGATACCGCCAACGAGATTGCTTCCGAACATTTGGAGATCGTTACCGCCAACCCGTTTGAGGTTATGACAAAGATTCGGAATGCGGGTGCAATCTTTATCGGGGAATACAGCTGTGAACCGCTGGGTGATTATTTTGCAGGACCTAACCACATCCTGCCGACCAACGGAACCGCAAAATTCTTCTCCCCACTGTCTGTCGATGATTTTGTGAAGAAATCCAGTATCATCTACTACTCCAGAGAAGCGCTGCAACCGATCCACAAAGATATCGAGCAGTTTGCAAAATGTGAACAACTGACCGCACATGCGAACTCGATCGCAGTGCGTTTTGAAGGGGAGGAATAAGGTATGGAGATCCGCAGACTGGAAGAACAGGGTATGACCCGTAATGTACTGGTACAGCGAAATACCAAAGAAACGAAGATCACGATGAGTCTGAATCTGGACGGAACCGGAAAAGCCAGCCTGAATACCGGCATCGGATTTTTTGACCATATGCTGGATGGATTTGCACGTCATGGATTCTTTGATCTGGATCTTGCCGTAGACGGCGATCTGAATGTGGACAGCCATCACACGATCGAAGATACCGGAATCGTACTGGGGACGGCTATTAAAGAAGCACTGGGCGATAAAGCAGGGATTCGCCGTTATGGAAGCATGATTCTTCCCATGGACGAGACACTGGTACTTTGCGGCATCGATCTGTCCGGTCGCCCGTATCTGAACTTTGACGGTGAATTTACCGCAGAACGTCTTGGAGATATGGATACAGAGATGGCCAGAGAGTTTTTCTATGCGGTCAGCTATGCAGCCGGCATGAACCTGCACATCAAGGTACTGGACGGAACAAACAATCACCATATCATGGAAGCGATGTTCAAAGCGTTTGCCAAAGCACTTGATCAGGCAACGCAGATGGATGAGCGGATTCAGGGAGTTTTGTCTACAAAGGGCAGTCTGTAAAAGGGCTGAGCTGCAGACACAAGGGAACTCCAGGGATATATTTATACAAAAACAGAGGGTAACTGTTCAGTACTTTCACAGTGGTTGCTGAATAGTTACAACAGAGGAATCGATGAGCATGAAAGAAAAAAAAGAAACACCGTTAAAAGCTGCATTTACATGGGATGAGTTGAAACTGAACAGTGACGGGATGGTCTGTGTGGTGGTACAGGACGATAAAAATAAAGATGTTCTGATGGTTGCCTATATGAACCGACAAGCTTATGAAAAGACGCTGGAGACCGGTGTGATGACTTACTGGAGCCGCAGCAGAAACGAACTGTGGGTGAAAGGACTTACCAGCGGACATTTTCAGTATGTCCGGTCACTGTATCTGGATTGTGATAACGATACGATCCTGGCAAGGGTGGATCAGGTCGGTGCAGCCTGCCATACCGGAAGCCGCAGCTGCTTTTTTAAAGAAATTATGAAAAGCGATAATGTAGCGGAAAATAGTTGAAGATTGTCTTGATAAGACAGACAAAACAGGTGAAATGCATAAAAAATCAACATGGTTTTCAGTTAATTGTTAGACAGAATATGTCTTGAGTATTTTAGTATTGATGCTATAATAGGATATGATTTTATTTTATTATTCTATCCTGTTATAGCATTTTTTGTGCTGTTGATGAAAGCGGAAATACTGTTAGTAAGAAAATGATACATCACAGCAGCAGCGTAACTGATATCTGGAGGAACTATGAAGATTATAATTATCGGATGTGGAAAAGTAGGTTCTGCCCTGGCAGAAGAGCTGACCATGGAAAATCATGAAGTGGCGATTGTAGATATATCCGCTCAGAAATTACAGGAGGTAGGAGAGGATCTGGATGCCCTGCAGATTCAGGGAAACGGATCCAGCATCAACGTTCTGATGGATGCCGGTGTGATATCTGCAGATCTTGTGATCGCAGTGACCGGATCGGATGAACTGAATCTGCTGTGTTGTCTTGTGGCAAAAAATCTGGGAAAATGTCATACAGTTGCCCGGGTAAGAAATCCGATTTACAACAAGGAAATCAATCTGATGAAAGAGAGTCTTGGCATTTCCATGATCATCAACCCGGAGATGGCAACTGCTGCAGAGATCGCACGGCTGCTTCGCTTTCCTTCGGCCATTAAAATTGATCCTTTTGCCAAGGGAAAAGTGGAACTGTTAAAGTTCCGTCTGAAACCGGAATTCCGTCTGGACGGTAAGTCTATCGTTGAGATCAACATGAAAGGGAAACATAATATTCTGGTTGCGGGTGTAGAACGTGGCGAGCAGGTATTCATCCCGAACGGTGATTTTGTACTGCAAAACAGTGATCTGGTATCGATTCTGGCATCTCCGAAGAATGCTTCCGCATTTTTCAAGTCTATTGGTTTAAAGACCAATCAGGTGAGAAACTGTATGATCGTGGGTGGCGGAACCATCGCTATCTTCCTTGCAAGAATGTTGCTGGAGATGAAAATGCGCGTTGTGATCATCGAGCAGTCCAAAGAGCGATGTGAGCTGCTGGCAGATCTGCTGCCGGATGCAACGGTGGTCAACGGGGATGGTACAAGCAAGAACCTGCTGTTTGAAGAAAATCTGGAAAACGCTGAAGCGTTTGTGGCACTGACCAATATGGATGAGGAAAATATTCTGCTTGGTATGTTTGCGGAGCGGATGTCCCATGCAAAAGTAGTCACAAAGGTCAATCGTGTGGCGTTTGATGATATTACAGACGAACTGGAACTCGGAAGTCTGATCCATCCGAAATATATCACGACGGATCGGATTCTTCAATATACGAGGGCAACTCAGAACTCCATCGGAAGTAATGTGGAGACACTGTATCATATTCTGGACGGCAAGGCAGAGGCTCTGGAGTTCGTGATCCGGGAAAATTCTTCGGTA
The DNA here is from genome assembly GCF_022785585.1 of Oliverpabstia sp. Taxonomy (NCBI): domain Bacteria; kingdom Bacillati; phylum Bacillota; class Clostridia; order Lachnospirales; family Lachnospiraceae; genus Oliverpabstia; species Oliverpabstia sp. The sequence continues at coordinate 25,430 of NZ_JALFPR010000069.1, forward strand.
GTTGGCGTGGAACTGAAAGATCTGCGGTTGAAGAATAACCTGTTGGTGGGTTGTATCAACCGGGGCGGTAAGGTATTGATTCCACGTGGCGATGACTGTCTGATGGTGGGTGATACGGTAGTTGTGGTAACCAGTCAGAAATGCCTGCGGGACATTGAAGATATTCTGGAAAAATAGGAGAGATACGTATGAATTATCGAATTATTACCTATGTGATCGGCTGGGTACTGAATCTGGAAGCCATCTGCATGACACTTCCGGCAGTTACCGGGCTGATCTATGGAGAAAAAACATGGACCTCCTTTTTGATCACAGGACTGATCAGTGCGCTGGCAGGAACGCTCCTTGTAGTGCGTCGACCGGAAAAACCGCACTTTTTTATGAAAGAGGGATGTGTATCGGTAGCTCTTTCCTGGATAGCACTCAGTCTGATTGGCTCGTTACCTTTTATGATCAGTGGGACGATTCCGCATTTTGTGGATGCTCTTTTTGAGACGGTCTCAGGTTTTACAACAACGGGAGCCAGCATTATGGCATCTGTGGAAGATGCACCTCGTTGTATCCTGATGTGGAGAAGTTTTACCCATTGGATCGGTGGTATGGGTGTTCTGGTATTATTACTTTCTATTATTAAGATGAGTGGTGGTTCACAGATGAATCTGATGAAAGCGGAGAGTCCGGGTCCCTCAGTCAGCCGTCTGGCACCTACCGTACGTTCTACGGCAAAGATTCTGTATACGATCTATCTTTTGATGACGGTGCTGGAGACTGTGATTCTGCTGTTATGTGGAATGCCGGTATTTGATGCGCTGACAACTGCTTTTGGTACAGCCGGTACCGGAGGGTTCGGAATCAAGAATGACAGTATGGGTGGCTATAGCGTAACGATTCAGATCGTTGTTACTGTATTCATGATTCTGTTTGGTATTAATTTCAACGTGTATTTTCTGTTGCTATCCCAAAAATGGAAACAGGCACTGAAAAATGAGGAGGTACGCTGGTATCTGGCCATCATTCTGGGCGCGGTTCTTCTGATTGGATGGAATATCCGGGGAGTCTATGGAAGTATGGGAAAGGCAATCCAACAGGCTGCTTTCCAGGTTGCATCGATCATTACTACTACCGGATTTGCGACGGTCGATTTTAATATCTGGCCGGAGGTTTCCCGGACGATTCTCGTGCTTCTGATGTTTGTCGGTGCATGTGCAGGCAGTACCGGTGGAGGTATTAAAGTTTCGCGTTTTATTATCCTGTTAAAAGCGATGAAGAAAGAGATCAAGCAGTATCTGCATCCCCGTCAGATCCGGAAAATCCGGATGGATGGAAGAGTTGTGGAACATGAAGTGGTAAGAAATGTCAATGTGTTTATGGTTGTGTATATCATGATTTTTGCGACTTCTGTGTTTATTCTGGCATTTGATAATCTGGATCTGATCACGAATTTTACGGCGGTTGCGGCAACTTTTAATAATATTGGTCCCGGACTGGAGCTGGTTGGACCGACGGCGAACTTTAATGTGTTTTCGGATGTTGGTAAGTATGTGTTGATTTTTGATATGCTGGCGGGACGGTTGGAGATTTTTCCGTTGCTGCTGGTGTTCTTTCCGGATACGTGGAGGAAGTTCTAAAAAAGGGTGTGCCAAGACGAACGCCAGAAAGAGAATTGGCGGGC